>DAOWHI010000203.1 GCA_030641505.1 Gemmatimonadota bacterium
GTCCCCAAAGACCTTGCCGGTCTGATTGTAGAAGTAGAGCTGCTCGGCCGTCAGCAGTGCCTTCTTGACGCCTTGATCGGTGATCACGTGCTCACCGTTTTCCACCACCTGATCAGGCGTTGGTAGATCCGGCCTCCCTATCGGCGGGTCGACGGTGTGCACCTGAGCTTCCTCGTCACATGCCACGACGAAGAGACCCACCGCCAGAGCGACCAAACCGAAACGTGATAACGCGATAGTCAAACCACACCCGCCCGCATGCAATCGTGCAGATGCACGATCCCTACCAAGCGCTGTTCGTCGTCGACTACCGGCATCGCGACGATACCGAAGTTCTCCATTTGGTTAACCGCCGCCGCGGCCAGTGCGTCCACTCGGGTGATCTGCGGACTCCGAGTCATCACGTCTTTGACAGGTATCGCAAAAACCTGATCGGTCTTCTCCATTAGCCGCATTAGATCTCCGTTGGTCACCACGCCGACCACGCGGTGGGCGTCATCCACCACTGGAACAGTGCCCCGTTTGTGAGCCATCTCCAAGATCGCTTCGCGCATCGTGGCGTTCGTCGGAACGCTAGGACACTCATCGCCTGCCGTCATGACCTCGCCGACGGTCAACAGCAGTCGCCTCCCCAGTCCCCCGCCGGGGTGAAACCGGGCGAACTCCTCGGGTCGGAAATCACGGCGCGTAAGCAGTGCCATCGCCAGCGCGTCACCAAACGCGATCATAGCCGTGGTCGACGCGGTCGGAGTCAGGTCATGGGGGCAGGCTTCTTGATCGACCGAGCAGTCGAGCGCCACGTCGGCATGTCGCCCCAGTGTAGAGTCGGGACGTCCCACCAGCGCGATCACCGGCAGGTCGAACCGTTTGAAAACACCTAGCAGATCGAGCAATTCGCCGGTCTCACCGCTCTTTGATAGCGCGACTACGACATCGCCGCTCATCGCCACACCCGAGTCGCCGTGAACACCGTCGGCCGGATGTACAAAAATGGCCGGCGTGCCGGTAGAGGTGAGGGTGGCGGCGATCTTCCTGCCGACCAGGCCACTTTTGCCTATCCCGGTGACGATTGCCCGGCCACGACACGCATGCAGCGCCTCCACCGCGTCGACAAACGACGGGCCGAGCCGTGTCTGCAGCGCGGCGATCGCCGCCGATTCGACGGCCAGCGTCTCGCGCGCGCGAGCCAGCCACTCGGCGGGACCGATCTCAGTCGTCGTCTTGTCCTGGGTCGCCCGCATCGATACCTACCTTTCGAAACAACTCCTCGCGGTAGAGCCGGGTCGCCTCGTCCAAACGATCGGTCGTCCACAGCAACCACTCGACCGCCTCCCGTACGGCGCCGTCACCACCGGACCGCTTGGTCACGTAAGCCGCCTGTCTTTGCACCTCGGCCACCGCGTTGGCCGGCGCTACGCTGACGGCCACAGCGTCAAACACCGGCAAGTCGATGAGATCGTCTCCCATGTAGAGCACCTCGTCGAGCCCCAGACCACGGTCCAGAGCCCACGACTCGAGCCGATCTCGTTTGTCGCGCACCCCTTGATACACCGCGCGAATGCCGAGTTCCTCTGCACGACGACGGGTCGCTCCCGACTCACGACCGCTCACCAACGCCAGCTCGTAGCGGAGGAGTCGGCACCAGTAGAGCGCCGTCCCGTCCTGGACCGAGAACCGCTTCATCTCCTCGCCCGACGCGCCGACATACACCGTACCATCAGTCAGCACGCCATCGACGTCGAACGCGAGACCTCGGATCCGGTCCAAATCCATGCTCAAGCTGGCACCTGGCGCGACACCTCGTGGAGCGCGAGCAGCGTCTCCATTAGCCCCGCGAACGAATCGAGCGGCCACTGAGACGCCGAGTCACACTTCGCGGACTTCGGATCTGGATGCGTCTCCAAGAACACGCCGTCGACACCGGCCGCGACCGCGGCTCGCGCCAAGAGCGCCACGAACTCGCGCTCACCACCAGATTCGCCCTCCGCGGCGGACGGCAACTGCACCGAGTGAGTGGCGTCGAAAACCACCGGCGCCCCGATCGCACGCATACGGCCCAGTGATCGCATGTCGACCACCAAATTATGGTAGCCAAACGTCGTCCCGCGTTCGGTCACGATCACCTGATCATTTCCGGCCGCCGTCACTTTCTCGACCGCGAGCTTCATATCGTCCGGTGCCAGAAACTGTCCTTTCTTCAAGTTCACTACCCGACCGGTCTCCGCCACCGCTCGGATCAAGAACGTCTGCCTCGACAAAAAAGCGGGCACTTGAATCATGTCGGCGACGCGCGACGTCGGCTCCACCTCTTCGATCGAGTGAACGTCGGTCAACACTGGTAACCCGGTCGTTTCCTTGATCTCGGCCAATAGCTCCAGACCGTGTGAAAGACCGGGGCCCACGTACGCTTGGGATGACGAGCGATTGGCCTTCAGGTACGACGACTTGAAGACCAGTGGCAGACCGAGTCTTTCGGCAACCGACTTGAGCTCGTGTGCGGTCTCGAGCGCCATCTCCCGATTCTCCAACACATCTGGACCAGCCAACACGAACAAATGCCCGTCACCAAGCGAGCAGGGTCCACAGACGACGGGCCGGCGTGGGGCCAGCGGCGACGACATCACGTTGTTACTTCTTGCCGCTCGCCCCGCTTGGCCTCAGCCGGCTCTCCGGATTCGCGAAGTTCACGGTGTTCGACCGCCGCGCGCACGAAATCTCGGAACAGCGGATGCGGTCGCAGCGGGCGCGACTTGACATCCGGATGGAACTGACAGCCTATGAACCACGGATGACCCGGCAGCTCGAGCACCTCAACCAGCCTACCGTCCGGCGACGTCCCGCTTAGCTTCAGCCCTTGCGTTCTCAGGGTCTCACGATAGTCGTTGTTGACCTCGTAACGGTGACGATGTCGCTCATCTATCTGGTCGGTCTCGTAAATCCGACGCACTAGGCTGCCCTCTTCGAGTACACACGGGTACGCGCCAAGGCGCATCGTTCCACCTTTGTCTTCGATATCGACCTGGTCGGGCATGAGTGCGATAACTGGGTGTGCTGCGTCTGGGTCGAATTCCGACGAGGTCGCGCCGTCAAGTTCACAGACGTGTCGGGCAAACTCAATCGTGGCGCACTGCATTCCAAGACAGATGCCGAAGAACGGCATCTGGGTTCGACGAGCATGCTCGATCGCCCGAATCATCCCTTCGATCGCACGCTCACCGAATCCCGGAGGCACGAGCAGGGCGTCGACGTCGCCCAGCTTCGATTCCACGTTGTCCACGGTCACGTCCTCGGCATTTACCCACCGAATTCGCACCTCGACATCGTTCGCGATCCCACCATGGACGAGCGCTTCCTCAATCGACTTGTAGGAATCACGCAAGTCCACGTACTTGCCACAGATCGCAATCTTGAGCTCGGTTTCGGCCTGGTAGATCCGGTCGACCATGCGTCGCCAATCGTCGAGGTTCGGTTCTGGCCGTTCGAGGCCGAGTCGGTCGACCACCAATTGATCAACGCCGTACTCGTGGAGCGCCAATGGAGCCTGATAGATCGATGCCACATCGCGGGCAGGGATCACCGCCTCAACGGACACGTTGCAGAACAGAGCAATCTTGCGCCGCATCTCCGTCGTTAGCGGCGCGTCACAGCGCGCCAAAAGAATGTCGGGTTGGATGCCGATCGCCCGTAGTTCACGCACCGAATGCTGGGTCGGCTTGGTCTTCAGCTCTTCGGCGGCTTTGATATAGGGCACCAGAGTAACGTGTACAAAACACACGTTCTGCGGTCCCGCCTCCAACCGAAACTGGCGAATCGCCTCCAGGAACGGTTGGCTCTCGATGTCACCCACGGTGCCGCCGATTTCGGTAATCACCACATCGATGTCCGGTTCCTGCTCGGGCAGCCGGGTGATCGCCTGCTTGATCTCATCCGTAATGTGCGGAATGACCTGAACCGTCGCACCGAGATAGTCACCGCGACGCTCCTTCGCGATCACGTTCTGATAGATTCGTCCGGTGGTGACGTTGTTCGCCTGGGACAGCGATCGATCGATGAATCGCTCGTAGTGGCCAAGGTCGAGGTCCGTTTCGGCACCGTCATCGGTGACGAACACCTCGCCGTGCTGGAACGGGCTCATGGTGCCCGGATCGACATTGATGTAGGGATCGAATTTCTGGATCGTGACCGAGAGCCCGCGCGCTTTGAGAAGCATCCCGAGCGACGCAGCGGCGATGCCTTTGCCAAGCGAGGACACGACCCCTCCGGTCACGAAGACGTATTTCGTGGGGTCGCGATCGGGCATCAGCGCACCAGCGTTCTTTGGGCCAGGTAAATTATGAATTTAAGGCGAGATACGCTCCGCGTCGAGATGTCGCAGCACGGCCTCCACGCGGCGCAAATCAGCCGGTGTGTCCACGCCGATCGCCGCCGTCTCGACTTCGACGCACTGAATCACCAACCCCAGCTCGAGGACACGAAGCTGCTCAAGCTGCTCCGCCAATTCCGATTTCGAGGGTGGGGCAGCCACGAAGCGATCGAAGGCGCTCCGTCGATAGGCGTAAAGGCCGATGTGAACGCGTGACGCCTCGCCGTTCGATACCGGTGCGCGCTGGAAACCGAGCGCCCGCCCATCCTCACCAATCACCGCTTTGACGAGATCCGAATCGTCGGCGCGATCGTCGGCGCGAAACGGCCGCACCAGGGTCGCGATATCCACCTGCGGATCGGCGTCGAGTGCGCGAACGGCGGCATCGATCGCGGCCGGCTCAAGGAGCGGCTCGTCCCCCTGCACGTTGACGATAACGGTGGCCCTACCGGCCGCAGGATCCAGCTCGAGCAATTGCGCGATACGGTCGCTGCCCGAAGTCGCCGGGCGCTCGCTGGTCACGACCTTGGCTCCAGCCGTTTCGGCCACCCCGGCAATGGCCGCGCTGTCGGTGATCACGATGACCTCGTCTACGGTCTCCGCCCGACTGGCCAACTCGACCACCCACGCGATCATCGGCCGGCCCAAGATCTCGGCTAGAGCCTTGCCAGGAAAACGCGTCGCCGCGTAGCGAGCTGGGATGGCGGCTAGAACCAAGGCGAGATCACGCCGTAGAACTTCCATTCCTCCGAGTCCACACCGTAGGCTACGAACGCGCCCAAATACTTGACTGGTCCGTGGAACGCCACACCCCCGCCGACTCCGACATTGGAGTCGAAAGAATCGCCGGGAAACCAAGCATCACCGATATCGAACAAACCGACCGCGTAGAAATGTTGAAAGCGGTCGATGGGACTCGGCAGAGCCAGGTGATAGCGAACGTTGGCGATGAGCATTCGATCGCCGGTCAACCGTTCGGAGAGGGCCGAGGTGCCGACCACTGTTCGGCGGCCGCCGAGGCCATAGAGAAACTGCGGCTCCAAGCTATCGCCACCGCCCAATCGTCCACCGGCGACCACGCGCATTGCCGCAAACGACTCTCCCCAAGTCGGCAGGTAGCCGCGGGCCTCGGCCTGCGCCCAATCGAACTCGAAATCACCGCCAAACCCCCAGTGATCGTATTGCAGGTCCGCGTACACGCCACGCGTCGCAAATCGAGGCGAGTTGCGCGCGTCAAACGTGAGCCGGGTGCCCAACGCCCGGCCCTCCCCTGGCGTGATCGGCGGATTGATCCGCCAGTCCCCATCGCCACCGAAGAACGCGAACGGGTCTTCGTTTTCGAGACTGTTAAAGTCATCTTGACGCCAGCGAACACGAAGACGCACCTCGGGAGTTGGCGACATCGATGCCCACGCTTCATAACCTTCCCGCTCGAAGTACAACCGGTCGTCGTCGGCAAAGAACAGTGACCGCAACGAGTTGCCCATGTCAGACCGATGCCACCGCTGGCTGGTATCGATAGTCGAGTACGTCCGCACACCGATCTCGGCATCTTCGCTCAATTCACGCGCCAGCTCGACGTCCCAACCGACATCGCCACGAGCGGTGCGAAACACCGGCCCTCCAGCGAGCCTCGTACGCGGCCATTCGGGTCGCTGTCGGAGCCCGACCGCGAGACTGAACGCCAAACCGTTGACCCCCGTGTAGTGATGCGGAACAAAGCCCAGGAAGCCCTTGGGTTCGATCGGAAACGGACGTTGTGGCTTGACGTAGGCGATCCGGAGGTTGCCGTCGGCATCGGTAGCGACCTCGAGCGGCGCGTCCCGCAACCACTCCTCGCCGTCCTGCACCGTCGCCAGCGTCGACCCGAAGAGCGCGCCGGCGAACACCGTCAAACGACCTTCGACCACCGCCCCGGGTCGCACGTACACCTGACTGCCGATCGCGGTCACGTCGCCCCTCACCCGGCCCTCGAGAATCACCGTTCCGCCGACTTGAACGAGCGCTCCTTCGCGGGTCAGACCTCGCGGCACAAAGACGCTATCGGCGATCGAGACAGGGCCGACGCCACTCAGAACAGTGTCGACGCGTGCCCGGATCGCCGTCGGGATCTCGGGATCGACTGTGATGACTGGCTGCTGAGCCGTCGCATCCGAGGCGGTCGCCACAAACCAGAAACCCACGGCCACAAGGGTGTATCTCCAGGGTCTCACGCGCGGGGGTGATACCGGCGATGCTCAGCCCTTAGATACGGAGGATCGATATGCGTGTAAATCTGGGTCGTCGTTATATCAGCGTGACCAAGCATCTCCTGAACCGCTCTCAAATCGGCGCCACGATCGAGCAAATGGGTGGCAAAAGTATGACGAAACGTGTGCGGCGTAACATTCTTCTCGATCCCTGCCCGCCCAACGTACCGCCGAATGATCTTCCACGCGCCCATCCGTGACAAAGGGCGACCGCGGAAGTTCAGAAACAGCACGCCCTGGGTCTCCTCACCCTTTAGCGAGACCCGTTCTTCTTCGACGTATTTCACCACGGCCTCGATCGCACGCCGTCCAACCGGCACCACACGCACCTTCTCCCCCTTGGGACCAGCCAGCTCGACGTCGATCCTCGCGTCACGCCGTCGGATCCGGCGTCGGATGGGAACGAGTCGAACGGTACGCTCCGTCCATTCGAATTCCTCGAGCTGGACGGCGATTAGCTCCGAGATTCGAACTCCGGTTCCGTATAGAAACTCGAGCATCGCCCGATCACGCAGCGGGAAGGGTTCGTCACCCCCTACCGCGTCGATAATCCGCTCGACTTCCTCGAGGGTCAGCACGGTCGGAAGCCGCTGACCACGCCGGGGGGCATCGATCGCCTCCGTGGGATTCGTCGCCGTGCTGTCCTCCGCAGTCAGAAAGGTATAGAACCCGCGCAGTGCGGTCAGTCTGCGTGCCACCGTCGATGCCTTCATGTGTTGGCGTTCGAGTTCGCTCAAATAAGCGCGAACCGTCTCTCGCTGTTCGGGATCCCCACTGGTCTCTGACGCGAACGACTGATAGCGCTCAATGTCAGCCCGGTACGCA
>DAOWHI010000145.1 GCA_030641505.1 Gemmatimonadota bacterium
CCAGACGTACGCGAGCGAATTGCCGCCGGCGAGCAAGTCGAACATCGTCGGTCCAATGCCAACCGCAGGGTTGAACGCCCCGCCAGAGATCGGTCCGCCTGAGAACACCGCCACCGCGAGTGTAAACCCGATCGCAAGACCGTAGAACGAGTTCCCCTCGGTGTCGATAGCGGTCGCTGTCTGGAGCACCACCAGCACCAGCGCGAACGTGAACATGAACTCGACCATCAGTACTGCACCCACGGAGTGGGCGCCCGAAGACTCGAGTGCGAACGACTGCCCCGTTATTGCGTACACGCTGCCAGCGGCCAAAAACGCACCCAGAAACTGCGCAATCCAGTACGGGACGAGCTCCCTTCCGTCCAGCCTGCCGCGCATCCACACCCCCAACGAAACCGCGGGGTTGTAGTGGCCACCAGACACGTGCCCACCCATGTACACCATCACCATGAGGATCGATCCGATCGCCAACGGCGCAAACGGCGTTCCCCCGATCACCGTCAAGCCGACGGTGAAGACGAGAAAGAACGTGCCGATCGTCTCGGTTAGTAGTTTCCGGCTCATCGAACCGACCTCCGTCTCGGGTCGCCCAAACAATGTCTCTACGGTGTTCCTTGGAATCTATCACATGAAGCGTCGTCGAGGGGGTGGTAGACTTCGCCACCATGACCCAACCACTCCTCACCACCGGAGCGATTCTCGTCATGGTCGCGTGTCTGTTCTTGATCCCGCTCGGTTTCCCGGGTACTTGGCTGATGCTGGCTGTGCTCGCCATCGGAGCTTGGGTCGGAGAGGTTGCGTGGTGGGTGCTGGGTGTCCTGATCGTGTTGGCCGGACTTGCCGAGGTGGCCGAGTTCTTGATCGTGCGTCGCACTAGCCAACAGTTCGGCGCGTCACGCAAGGCGTTTTGGGGCGCGATCGTCGGGGGGACCGTAGGCGTATTGATCGGTTTGCCAATACCCCTACCGCTAGTAGGACCCTTGCTCGGAGGGCTTTTGGGGACATTCGGGGGCGCAGCGGCAGTCACGTGGTGGGAAACCAAACACATGAAGACGACCGGTCGAGCGGCATTTGGCGCGCTCGTCGGGCGAGCGTTCGCGGCCGCCGCCAAGACCGCGGTCGGGTTTGCTGTGCTTGTCGTCGGCGCGACCGCACTACTGCTGAGGTGACGTGCGTTTTCGAGCCGTGATCTTTGATCTCGATGGTACGCTGGCCGATACGCTCAGCGACATCGCCGAAGCGATGAACCGTGCGTTGGAGGCACATGATCTCCCGACGCTCGAGCCCGACGCGTATCGTACGCTCGTTGGTGAAGGCGTCGAGCGGTTAGTCAAGCGCGCGGTTCCAACGGATCGGCCCGAACTAATCGGTCCGGTGCTCGACGATCTCAAGCGCTACTACGCCGAGCACATGCTCGACCGCACGACCGCCTACTCGGGGATCCCCGAGCTGCTCGACCGGTTGACCGAGCGTCAGATACCGATGGCGATAGTGAGCAACAAACCCGAGCCGGCAACCCGCTGGATGGTCGAGCGGATGTTCGACCGATGGCATTTCGCGGCGGTCGTCGGTGGCACCGATGGCGTCCCGTTAAAACCCGATCCGACCGCCGTTCTCAAGATCGCCGGAGACCTAGGCATCGAGCCCTCGGCGTGCGTTTATTTGGGCGACACGATGATCGACATGCAAACCGCTGTCGCCGCCGGCATGTACCCGGTGGGTGCGCTCTGGGGATTCCGCGATCGCGATGAGCTCCTTGCCCACGGAGCCAAAGCGCTAGTCACGGAACCGCTCGATTTGCTGGCGCTGCTCAATTCAGATCGGTAGTAAGTTGGTAGGGTCAATGCGAACTGAAATAAGGATAGATTTGCGATGACCACATACAAGATCGGCGTGATCAAGGGTGACGGGATTGGCCCGGAGGTCACGGCGGAGGGCATCAAGGTCCTCGAGGCCACGGCCGAGCTCGAGGGATTCGACACCGAGCTCGTCGAGTACCCGTACAGCAGTGAGCACTACCTGAAGACGGGCGACCTCGTGCCCGACTCGGTGATCGAGGAATGGCGCGGGCTCGATGCGGTGCTCCTGGGCGCGATCGGTCATCCAGACGTCGAGCCGGGCCTGGTCGAGCGCTCGGTGATCCTCGGCCTTCGCTTCGGCCTCGATCTCTACGTCAATCTCCGACCCATCAAGCTCTACTCCGAACACCTGTGCCCGCTCAAGGACAAGGGCCCTGATGACATCGAGTTCGTCGTCGTGCGCGAGAACACCGAGGGGTTGTACTCCCAGATCGGCGGCCATCTCAAGAAGAACACGCCCGACGAGATCGCGCTTGTCAACGGCCTCTACACGTGGAAGGGGTGCGAGCGGGCGTGCCGGTACGCGTTCGAGCTGGCGCAGAAGCGGGGCCGGGAGCGGGAGGCCGCGGGGATCGCCGACCGCCTCCCACGCGTCACGCTTGTCGACAAGGCGAACGCGATCCGACCCCATGACCTGTGGACGCGAGCGTACAAGCACGTGGCCCGCGACTTTCCCGCGATCGAGACCGACCACGCCTACGTCGACGCGTGCTGCATGTGGATGGTGAAGAACCCCGAGTGGTTCGACGTCATCGTCACGACGAACCTGTTCGGCGACATCATCACCGACTTGGGTGCGATGCTGCAAGGCGGGATGGGGATCGCGGCGTCGGGCAACATCCACCCGGGTCAGACGTCGATGTTCGAGCCCGTCCACGGTTCGGCGCCCAAGTACGCTGGCAAGAACGTCGCCTGCCCGCTGGGGGCGATCTCGGCGACCTCGATGATGCTCGACTACCTCGGCGAGACAAGCGGCGCCCAGAGGATCGAACGCGCGGTCGGCGATCTGCTCCGGAGCGGCGAAGTGCCGTCGGCCGACGCCCGCAGCGGCATCGCGACCTCCGACATGGGCGACATGGTCGTGTCGTGGCTAACGGCGCTCCCGGCGCGCGAAGGGTCGGGGTAAAGGCCGCGTGAAGGCGAGATCCTGCCGGTCGCGCTGATCACCGGCGCGTCCAGCGGCATCGGTTTGGGGCTGGTCGAGTTGTTCGCCGCAGATGGCTACGAGCTGGTGCTCGTCGCGCGCCGTGAGGAGAAGCTCCGCGAGATCGCCGCCGTCGTCGCCGAGCGTCACGGCGTACACGTTGCACGGCTCGGACTAGATTCGCTCATCGATACTGAAAAGGAGTCCTGACGATGATGCTCAACGAATTCCGCCCTTCGATCACCGGTGCCGTTCTGGGGTTGGTATTGGCGGGCTGGGCCGTCGGCCCGGCCGTAGCCCAGGAGCCAGACGACACCCAGGCCACTGTTTCCGCCGCGCAGCGTCCGCTTCCTCACCCGCTCCAGATCCCGGCTGGCTACCGCCGGGCGGTCGCTAACGGTACGCGATCAGCAAGCGGTGAACCGGGGCCACAGTATTGGCAGCAGTGGGCCGAGTACGATCTCGACGCGAAGCTCGATCCCACCTCTCATCGTCTGGACGGCACCGCCAACATCGTCTATCACAACAACTCTCCCGATACGCTTGCGGTGCTTTGGGTTCACCTCCAGCAGAACCTCCACGCCGAGGGCGCGATCCGCTCCGCCGTCGAAGCGGCCGAGGAAATGGCCGGCGAGAACATCGGCTCGGTCAGTGTCAACCTGTCCGGCGCAAACTTCCAGTCCCGGCTGGTGGCCTACGACATCGGTATTTCCGGTCACGAGATCGGCGAC
>DAOWHI010000151.1 GCA_030641505.1 Gemmatimonadota bacterium
CGCCGGATACTGTGCTGGCAGCATGCAGGAGCTGTGGAGCCAGTTTCTGCAGGCGTTCGGGTCGCCAAACTACGTACGAGACGATTACGCCGACGGAGCCGACTCGATTATGGACCTGGTACACGGCATCGCGCGGCAACCGAGCTACGATCTCGAGCGGGCCAACCTTGTGCTGTCCTTCGGTGCTCCTCTATTCGAGGCCTGGTGGTCGCCCCTTCAAGCGTTCACGGCGTTCGCTGATCCGCAGGAAGTCAATGGGCAACGGCCGCGGTTCGTTCAAATCGACACTCGGTTCTCGCGCACAGCGGCCCGATCGCAGGAGTGGATCGGAATTCGCCCTGGCACTCACGCTGTCTTGGCGCTCGGCATCGCGTACGTACTGATTCGGGACGAGATCTTTGACGCCGAGTTCGTGTCCGATCACGTAACGGGATTTGAGGACTACACCGATCAAGGAGGACAGAGTCGAGAGGGCTACCGTTCGATCGTTTCGCGTAACTACCGAACAGAAGAAGTGTCGGCGATTACCGGCGTCCCGGTCGAACGGATCACATCGCTGGCCAAAGCGTTCGCAGAAAATCGACCCGCGATCGCAGTGTTCGGTTCAGACGTTACGCTGGCCCCCAACGGACTCCTGGCCGGCCTGGCCGTGCACAGCCTGAACGTCCTCGTCGGAAGCGTCAACCGCCCAGGGGGAATCTTATTTGGAGACGACCTACCACTGGCGCCACTCGCCCCTCTGGTGCTAGACGAAACGTCCCGCCAGGGTTCACAGCAGGAATCCGTTGGTAACGCCGGCCCGCGATTCGGGGCGGGTGATCAGGCCCTCGACTTTGCCACCGCGGTCGCCACCGGCACGCGCCCATCGGTGGAGGCTCTGCTCCTCTATTACGCCAACCCCCTGGCCTCGACGTCACACCCGGAAATTTGGTCAACGGCGCTCGAGAAGATCCCATTCGTTGTCAGCTTCTCGCCGTTTCTTGACGAAACCACACGCCACGCAGACCTAGTGCTGCCAGATCTGTTGCCATATGAGCGCTGGCAAGATGCCCCGACGCCTGCCTCGTACCCATATCCGGTGTGGGGGTTAGCGCGGCCACTGGTCGATCCACACGAAGGAGGCACCCACACCGGTGACGCGCTCCTGGCGGTTGCGCGCGGCCTGGGAGGTAGTGTCGCCGAGAGCCTCCCGTACGACGATTTCGAGGTACTTCTCAAAGAGCGAGCCCGCGGACTGTTTTCCGCACAGCGAGGCATGATATACGGGGACGAGTTCGAGCAGCGGCACCATCGCCAGATGGAAGAACGCGGCTGGTGGCTAGCCGAGCACGCCGAGTTCGATTCGTTCTGGGACGCTCTCGTCGAGCGCGGTGGGTGGATGGACCCATATTACGACGATACCGACCCGGCCCGGTTGTCACGAACCGCCAGCGGACAGGTCGACCTGCTCCCCGCTGCCCTACTGGAGTCACTCGACTCGGAGGGGCGCGACCGGAGGCTACACATAGACGTAACGAGCGAATACCCCGGCGAAGAGGATGGCTTTCCGTTTCGCCTGATTCCTTATCGCGTCTCAACACTCGCCTCAGGCACTCTCACGCTCGAGCGTTGGATGGCTGAGGTCCCCGCGATCTTCCCTCACGTTTACTGGGATCCCTGGGTCGAGGTCAACCCAGCGACCGCTCGCTCGTTGGGCTTCGGCGACGGCACCAGGGTGTGGATTGTGTCGGCCCGTGGTCGGTACCGCGCCCGCCTCAAGGTCTTTGCAGGCACCGCGCCCGAGAATGTCTGTGCGCCCTACGGGCTCCGGCATCCAGAAGGTGAGGTCGCCAATCCCCTCCAGCTTCTCGTTGACTCGGTGGACCCGTTGACTGGACTGCCGAGCTGGCATTCTACCCGAGTTCGCCTCGAAAAGGCGTAGGGCGGAGAGCGATGGCGCGCTGGGGAATGGTGATCGACCTCGATCGGTGCACGGGATGCGCGGCGTGCGAGCTGGCGTGCAAGAGCGAGAACAATATCGCCCCCGTCGCCCCCGATCAGGCCGAGATGGGGCGCGCCATGAGCTGGATGAAGGTTCAAGTGGAGATCGAGGGAGACTTTCCCGACACCTCCATGCACTTCTTCCCTCGCCCCTGCATGCACTGCGATAACCCCCCGTGCATCAAGGTGTGCCCGGTGGAAGCGACGTACATCGACGACGAAGGGCTCGTCGGACAGATCTATCCACGCTGCATCGGCTGCCGGTATTGCGCCAACGCGTGCCCCTACACGGTCAAGTACTTCAACTGGTACGGACCCGAGTGGAGTGATTCGGAACGTCGGCACCTCAATCCAGATGTCTCCGTGCGACCAAAGGGCGTCATCGAGAAGTGCACCTTCTGTCACCATCGCTTGCAGAAGGCCAGGGAAGATGCACGGGCCGAAGGACGGGAGCTAAGAGAGCAGGACTATCAGCCGGCGTGCGCGGAGGTTTGCCCCACCGCTGCGATCGTCTTTGGTGACTTGGAGAACCCGAACCACCGGGTAGCGCAACTAAAGGATGACCCTCGAGCGACGCGACTCATGGAAGAACTGGGAACGCAGCCGAAGGTCTACTACCTGAGAACGAGAGAGTAGCGTGTCGCCTGAAGTATCAGAGAAGCTGGCGAAAATGACGGAGGACGAGCGAGTCATCCTGAGGCCGCTCGTCGAGACCTCCAAACGCTTTTATGTCGTAGCAACGATTCTGGCGCTTATCGTTTTATGGGGGATGATCGCCTACTTCTTGCAGGTCCGCTTCGGGCTCGGCCGGACGGGGCTTAACCGACCCGAGTACTGGGGCATCTACATCATCAACTTTGTCTTCTTCATTGGAATCAGTCACGCGGGCACGCTGATCTCGGCGATTCTCCGAGTCAGCAAGGCAGAGTGGCGACGTGCAATCACCAGGTCAGCGGAGCTGATTACGGTTCTGGTCATCGGCTTTGGGGCGATTCAACCGATCATCGATCTCGGCCGACCCGACCGGGCGCTGAACATCATCTTCAATGCGCAAATACGTTCGCCACTGCTCTGGGACGTAGTAAGCATCGGCTTGTACTTCGTCGCCTGCACGACCTACCTGTACGTCCCGATGTTACCAGACCTGGCCCGCATTCGGGATTTGGGTATCAAGACTCCCCGCCTGTATCGATTCTTCGCGGCAGGTTACACTGACACACCCTCACAACGGGCGGTTCTCGAACGCGTAATCGGAGTTCTGTCAATCATTGTGATTCCGATCGCCGTCTCGGTACACACCGTGATCGGTTGGATTTTCGCCATGACGCTGCGGCCGATGTGGCACAGTACGATCTTCGGGCCGTATTTCGTAATGGGAGCGATTTACTCAGGCATCGCCGCGATCTTGGTTGCAATGTTCATCCTCACGCGGGTATACCATCTGGAGAGGTACTTCAAGCCGGTGCACTTCGATTATTTGGGCCGCATGCTTCTTCTGTTCAGCATACTATGGTTCTATTTCACCTTCGCCGAGTACCTCACCGTTTTCTATGGAGCAGAACCGGCTGAGATGCGAACCTTCTGGGCTAAAGTCACCGGACCGTTCGCGCTTCCGTTTTGGACGATGGTGGCTGGATGCTTTGTGATCCCGCTCGCGCTGATGGCGCGGCGAGCAACACGCACTCCACGCGGAACACTCGTCGCGGGCATCGCCGTGCTGATCGGTATGTGGCTCGAGCGGTTCAACATCGTTGTGCCAACTTCCGTCAACCCGATCTGGGAGCTCGAGACGTTGGGGCGCTATCTCCCAACGTGGATCGAGCTTTCGATCATGGCAGCTACCTTCGCGGGATTCGTGTTGCTCTACATGATCGCAACCAAATTCATTCCCATCGTTTCGATTTGGGAAATCGAAGAGGGGCGTGAGCTGTCGGTCAAGGAGGTTTCCGAGCGTGTGGCTGGCTACTTGCCCGAATCAGCGGTCACGACGGTTGGAGGTGAGGCATGATACCGCTCCGAGGATGCACGTGTTTGAAAGCAGTCACGGTGGCCGGAGCCTTCGTGTGTTGTGCGCTGACCAGCCTGGACGACGCCCAAGCGCAGACGACCGACTTCTTCCCTGGTGATCCGGTGGCAGGCCGCCGCATCTTTGTGGAACGCGACTGTGCGCAGTGTCATTCGATCTGGGGGAACGGCGGTACTCTGGGTCCCGATTTCGCTACTGTGGGAGCCGGCCGCAGCCTCCAGCAGCTGGCGGGTCTTTTCTGGAACCACACGCCACGAATGATCGATACCGTGCGTGACCGTGGTTTCGAGTGGCCACAGTTCACCGAGGAGGAGCTGACGGATATTATCAGCTACATCTACTACGTAAAGCTGTTCGATGAAGTAGGCGACCCCGACCTCGGAGAGCGCTGGTTCCGCGAGAAACGTTGTGCGGAGTGTCATTCGGTAGGAGGTCAAGGCGGCAGAAGGGGCCGGCCGCTGGATGAATACGCTCGTTACATCGCTCCCATCGCCCTAGCCCAGGGAATGTGGAACCACGGCCCCACGATGCAGGCGGTGCAGGCAACCACCGGTGTCCCGATGCCGACGTTTCTCGGGCGCGAGCTCGCTGATATCCAGGCCTATCTGCGGCGAGCGTCGAGCATGCGGGATCGCCAAGTGGCGCTTCTCCCACCTCCCGACCCCAATCGAGGGATGCGGTTTTTCTCAGTAAAGGGGTGCACGGCCTGCCACGGCCCACGCGGCCGTGGAACCTCTTTTGGCCCCGATCTCCGGCAAGCGACTCAGCGGCTGCGAGTGTCCGAGATCGCGGGGCAACTGTGGAACCACTCGGCACGGATGGTGGCGGCCATGCGAAGGCGCGGAATCGCTTTCCCACGTTTTGAGAACACGGAAATGGCCGACGTCATCGCTTTTCTGTATTACCTAAGGTTCTACGAAACCGGAGGTGATGTAAAAAAGGGCGAACAGCTCTACGTACAAAAAGGGTGCACCAGCTGTCACGCCACCGACGGGACACCATCTGTCGGACCCGACCTCTCCCGGGCCGAGTCCGTGCTGACGCCGCTCGGCTTGGCAACCGCCATGTGGGATCACGCTCCGGCCATGTACGACCTCACCCAGGTCCAACGCGTAGAATGGCCGGTGTTCGAGGGCGACGAGATGCAGGACCTATCCGTCTACCTGCATTCACTCGCATCGAATCGGGCGGCGGCAGAGGCTGGCAACGCTGGCCCTGACGATTAGGTAGACCGCCATATCGAGTGGGACGCCCACGCTGTGGCGTGGTTTATTCGCTCGACGCGCCTGCCTGGCTTCTCAGGTAGGCGGCGATTCCCTCCGATTGCTCACTCGTCAATGGCTCCACACCCATCGCCGCCATGTTGGCCTGCATCCGCACCACGACCCCATTCCACTCGGCAGCCGAATGAGCCGCTGGCGACGGCGTGTCATGACAGAACGAGCATTGCTTGATGAACGCCTCCGCTCCAGGCCCGTCGGTGAGCTCGCCCGGCGACGCGGCCACGATTGCGTGTCGCTGCATGTAGGCCAGCAGCGTATCGGCATCCTGCGGCGACGGAAGCTGTGTGGAAGTCATACCGTCCAACAGAATCTCGCCCACCAACCCTTCGGTAAGCGGGCCGCCCATTCGATTCTCCAGCGTCTGAGCGCGTATGAGCATGCCGCGCACCAGGACCGGCCACTCGGCCGCGGTGTGCATCTGCGGGACGGGGATCCAGTGACACTGGACGCAGTACGCCTTAACGAGTTGGGCGCCTCGCGAGTTCGGTTCGGGGAGATTCTCGGCCTTGAAGCTCGACGGCGGCAGTCCGGTTCCGATCGAGCTGATCATTCGCCACCGCTGGCCGCGGCCGAGTTCGGCGGTCGGCATCCCTCCAAGCTCAGTCAGCAGACTGTCCACCAGCGCTAGATCCCGGGCCGCGTCTGGAGGTTCCGGCCCCGAGCAACCTCCGAAGACGAGCATTACAAAGAACAACGTCGATGCTACCCGCGTAACACTCGTCATCGCTTCCCTCCCCGAAGGAGACACAAACCGAAATTCCGCCTGTCCCCAGTCTATCTTGTTCTTTTCGATTTGTGTAGTTCCGAATGTGGGGAGATTCTGGAATCCGCGTGTAGGAAAGAACGGAAGTTGGTCGGCCCGGCGCGTCAAGCGCCGGGCCAAAACCGCTACGAGCCTTCTTCTGACTCCTGCTCGAACTCGTCGAGCTGCTGTCGCAACCGTTCGACCTCCTCCTCGAGCATCTCCAGCCGTTGTCTCATGTGCGCCTCGGCGTTTTCCAGCTCTTTTTCGATGCGAGGCCCCATCTCACGCAACTTCTCATCCAATTCTCGACGGCGGTCATCCAGCTGACGGCGGTGGATCTCGATTCGCTTCTCGATCTCCTTCCGATCCGGACCCCGGATCTCGAAGTCGTGCTCGATCCGCTCGTCGTCCCCGTTGTAACGACGAATCCGTATCCTGCCCGGTACAGCGTGGTACTCGGCTTTTTCGACCATCTCGATGATTTCGGCTAGCCATTCGCGCCCCGCATCGTCGAACGCGTGCGGCTCACCATCGACCTCGTACTCGTAGACCAGCTCGCCTTCACGGGTCGCTGTTACTTCGATGCGCCGCTTGATCTCTCCGCGATCGTCCTTGACTTCGAATCGGCCTTCCGGCGAGATCGACTTGACCTGTCCGTCCTCGAACTCGATGTCGCCACGGATTTGAATTCGGAGATGGTTGCCCAGGCTTGAAAGGATGTCTAACCCGCCGCCCGGCGTCTGAAACGCAAACCCGAAGTCTTTGAGCTCTTCGAGATCCTTCATAATGTCGATGTCGGGCAGATGAAACTCATGACCCTCGCCCATCTCGAGCGGCTCAAGCTCTCTCACCCACTCCTCGATCCCCTCCAGCTGCTCGGCCAGGTGCTCGAACGGCGGGACCACGACATCGAACTGGAACTCCGGATCTTCACCGGGTCCGATCCAGACGTACTCCCGCGTGCGCTGAGAGCGCTCCGTTCTTGCGGCGGCGTCTTCATCGTCAGTGACGCGTTCATCGTCGACACGGATGTCGCGGTCCCGGGGCGCTACCCGATCGACATCGCGACCCTCAACAACCTGATCCTCGAGCGCGACCGCCGGTGTCGGATCCGGCTTCTCGACGGGCCTGACCTTGGGACCGCCGCACGCGATCGCGATCGCCAGCACACCGATCGCCAGCGCAGCGATTCTTCGCGAGCCCCCCGGCCACACCAGGTCACCGGCCGCCACCAACCGGGTCACTCGTTGCTCGAGCTTGGTTCCCGGCTCGGCCATTCCGGCCACCGCGACCGGACGAGCCCGGCGAACCCATGAGGCCACTTCGACCAGACAACGAGCTAGCGCGCGTCCCTCACCGACCAACTCAACGGCGGCGCGGTCGCACTCATCTTCGGCGGCGGCCCGAATCGCTCTGGCGGCGATGCGATTGAGTGGCTGGAAAAAGAACACGCTCTCAAACGCCGAGATGGCGGTCAACCATTCCGGATCGCGGCGCTCGATATGGGCCAGCTCGTGCGCGAACAGCGCCTCAAGCAACGATCGGTCGAGCTCCTCTAGCGCCCGCTCGGGAATGCAAATCTCCCGTCCACCGAGTGCAACCGGACTGGCCAGTGGGGCCGAGGACGAAAGGTGAACCGACCGTGCGATGCCAGCGGCATTACGAACTCGATCGAGAAGGGCAACCACCGTGCGATCGACCACTGGGGTCCGAACGCCCATGTCGCGCTCAAAACGCCGCCGTCGCCAACGCTTGACCAACCCCAGCCCGAACGCGATCGCCAACCACGATCCGACCAATCCGATCGACCACGGAATGGTTTGGAGCTTCGGACCAGCGTCCGCGCTGGGCGCCAGGGTCTGGCGACCGCCGCGCGTGATTCTCGGGACGGCCGGCTTGATCTGCTCTGATGCGCCCAGCGGCAGCACGAAAAACTCCACGTCGCCGACCACGGGCTCGGCGGCTGCGACGACCGGCTCTGCGGTAGGCCAGTTCCAGGTGAACGCCCCGAACGGCCCCATCGCCGGTACAGTGGCGGTCACGACACCTCCGACCAATGCCATCTTCCACACCGTCTCGCGGGCCTGGGCTCCGAAACTGATTCTTGATGTCACCAACCAGGCGACGCCAAGAAAGAGCGTGCTGTGCATCGCGTACGTCGCGAGCCAACTCAAGATCGAGGCACTCACTTGGCACCTCCCTCATCCATTTGTAACAACGCTCGTACGCGCTCTAGATCACCGTCCTTGAGCTCGGCATCGCTGACAAGATGGTTGACCAGCGCCGCCGGATCGCCTTCGAACAAGCTCCCGACCAAATCGGCGACCATCGATCGCCGCACGTCGCGCTCGCTAACCGTGGGCCGATAGACGTATTGCCGCCCGTCGAGCCGGCGCGTGACGACGTTCTGCTTCTCGAGCCGCGACAGCACAGTCGCCACAGTCGTGGTCGCCAGATCCCGACTCGCCGGCAGCCGGTCACGGACCTCCGCCACCGTCGCCTCCCCCTCCGACCACAGCACGCGAACGATGTCGAGCTGCAAGTCGGTTAATTGCGTTCTTGGCATCGTGATTGTCCCTCGTATCGGTTGTGCGGCCATCAAACTACACCTGTCGTTTATCCTACTACGGGTGTAGAACGATGTCAAGCGCTGAAACGTCTAATCCGATTCGATCGATGGTGGTGGCCCCAACGGGAGTCGAACCCGTGTTTTAGCCTTGAGAGGGCTACGTCCTAGGCCACTAGACGATGGGGCCATGCGCAAACGGGAAGGAGCGACGAAAGATACCGCCGGGTCAGGCTACGGCAAGGCAGCCACTTACTGGAGCCCCGCGACCGATGCCCGGGCGAGCTCGATCCACCCACCGGGATAGATCCCGAGCGCCAGCACGCCGACAACGGTCGCGATCAGCGCTATGGTGGTCATCGCCGGTACTTCGATCCGCGCGGGTTCGCCTTCGGGTGCTCCCATGTACATCGCGACAACAACCTTGAGGTAGTAGTACGCCGAGATCACCGACGCGATCACCATCAAAATCGCCAGCCCTACGTGACCCGCGTCGACGGCGGCCGAGAAGACCGCAAACTTGCCGAAGAACCCGGCCGTCGGAGGGATGCCGATCAGGCTGAACATGAACAGCGCCATCGCCGCTCCCAACATCGGATGTCGGTACGCGACGCCACCGTAGTCGCGCGAGATCGACGTGCTCTCGTCTCCGCTGACACCGAGTGCCACCACCACCGCGAACGCCCCGAGCGTCATGAGCGTGTACGCCGCCAAGTAGTAGACGAAGGCGGCGCTGCCGAGGGAGCTGTCGGCGACCAAGGCGACGACCAGGTAGCCGGCGTGGGCGATCGACGAGTAGGCCAACATCCGTTTGATGTCGTCCTGCCGGACGGCGGCCACGTTGCCGACGAACATCGTCAGCACCGCCAGCACCCAGAGGACCGGGATCCACTGGTTAGCCAACCCGTCGAAGCTCGTCATAAGGAACCGCGCCAGCGCCGCAAAAGCGGCCGTCTTGACGCCCGTCGCCATGAACCCTGTGATCGGAGCCGGCGCGGCCTGGTAAACGTCGGGCGACCACATGTGGAAGGGCACTAACGCGACCTTGAACCCGAACCCGACCAGCACCAACGCCAAACCGGCCAACAGCAGCGGCGAGGCCGGTCCATCTCCTACCGCAGCCCCCATCGCAGCCAGATCGAACGTCCCGGTCAAACCGTACAGCAGCGCGATGCCGTAGACGAGGAACCCGGTTGAAAACGCGCCCAACACGAAGTACTTGAGGGCGCCCTCGATCGCCCGAACCCGGCGGCGGCGAAAACCGGTCAACACGTAGACCCCAACCGACATGAGCTCGAGCGCGGCAAAGATCATGACCAGGTTGTGGCTCTGAACGAGCAACATCATTCCCGCCGCCGACATCAGGATCAGGTAGTAGTACTCGGCCAGTTGGATGTTCTCGCGCCTGCAGTAGCCGACGGTAACGAGCAGCGTGATCAGTGTACCGACCAGGATCACGGCGGCCAGGAACACACCGAAACCGTCGACGACGATCATCCCGTTGAAATAGGAACCACCGACCTTCTCGAGCCTGAGCGCCTGCCAACCGATGGCGACCAGTCCCAGGACGACGCCGAGAATCGACAGGTAGGGCGCCATGATCGGTAGCCCCTCTTCCCCCTCTCCCGGACCGCGGGTCGTACCCAACTCGAACAGGTCGGCTACCAGCGCAAAAATGGCGAATAGACTGACAAGCACGACCGGTACAATGGCGCCCAGACTTGGGTCGATCAGCCGGTACGCGTCGACCAGCGGCTGCAGCTCGGGGTTCACCGCGGCGCCTCCACTTCGATCGATTCTTCAACCGCCAGCAAGTCGGTGGCCGTGACATGCTCGACGAACCGCTCAACGGACGGAGCCGTGCGGTCCAGGAACGGTTTGGGGTAGACCCCGATCCACACGATGACGATCACGATCGGGACCAAGACGGCGAGCTCGCGTCGACCGAGATCCGGCAGACCGCGGTTCGATTCGTCATCGATCGGCCCGAACATCACACGACCGAACATGCGGAGCATGTAGTAGGCTGCCAAAATCACACCAACGGTCGACAGCCCGGCCATGTATGGGTGTGTCTGGAACATGCCGACCAGGATCAGAAACTCGCCCACAAAACCGTTCAATCCGGGCAGCCCAATCGACGACAGGGTTACGATCATGAAGATCGTGGCGAAAACCGGCATCACGCCCGACAGCCCACCAAACGATTCGATCTCATAGGTGTGGCGCCGCTCGTACAACATGCCGCAAATAAAGAACAGCGCGCCGGTCGACAACCCGTGGTTGATCATCTGGATCACCGACCCCTGCACGCCGACGGTGTTGAACGCGAACAACCCCAACATGACGAACCCGAGGTGCGATACCGATGAGTAGGCGACCAGCTTCTTGATGTTGGGTTGAACCAGCGCCACCATCGCACCGTACAGGATGCCGATCACCGCCAGTGTCGCGACCCAGGGCAGGAGCACTCGCGCGGCGTCTGGAAACAGCGGGATCGCGAAGCGGTAGAAGCCATACGTTCCCATCTTTAGCATCACAGCGGCCAGGATCACGCTACCAGCGGTCGGTGCTTGGACGTGGGCATCAGGCAGCCAGGTGTGGAACGGGAACATCGGCACCTTGATCGCGAATGCCAGCCCGAAGGCGAGGAACAGACCGAGCTGGATCCTGAGCGGTACGTCGATCGCCAGGAGATCAGCCAGAGCGTACGAGTAGGTCCCGGTAAGGTTGTGGTGATAGAAGTACAACACCAGGATCCCAACCAGCATCAGCAGTCCGCCAACAAACGTGTACAGGAAGAACTTGACCGACGCGTAGATCCGCTGCTCCGCACCCCATATGCCGATGATGAAGTACATCGGGACCAGCATGAGCTCCCAGAAGACATAGAAGACAAACAGGTCGAGTGCGACGAAGACGCCCAACATTCCGGTCGTCAGGAGCAACATCAACATGTGGTACTCCTTGACGTGGCGGTCGATGTAGCGCCACGAAGAGAGCACCGCGAGCGGCATCAGAAACGTCGTCAGCAGCACCAGCAGCACGGTGACGCCGTCCACTCCGAGGTGGTACTCGATGCCGAACGCTGTAACCCACGGTCGGCGCTCAATGAACTGATACGGCGCTCCGGAGGTCTGGTACAGCCACCACAGCGGAACCGACAGCGCGAAATGGGCGATCGTGACCGCCAGCGTCGTCTTGCGGATCGCGTCATGGCTGGTGCCCGGAATCGCCGCGAGTAGCGCCATGCCGAGCACGGGCAGAAAGACGATCAGGGTCAGGTACGGGATGCTCAACGGAACAGGTAGTAATAGGCGAGGATCGCAAACACGCCGCCAAAGAACGCAACCGCATACCCCTGGACGTAGCCGGTCTCCCAGCGGCTGACGATCCGGCTTCCGCGCTTGACCAGCGCGCCGGTACCGCCGACGCCGAGCCCGTCGATCAAGCCGTCATCGATGACCCGCCAGGCGAAGCGTGAGAGCGCGTAGAACGGCCGCACGATCAGATAGTCGTACAGCTCGTCGACGAAGTACTTCCCGCTGAGCAGCGCGTAGACGCCGCGCGACCGGGCGACGACACGGCCCGGCAGATCGGGGCTCCTCAAGTACGCCCAGTAGGCGACCAGAATCCCCAGCGTGGCGATCGCGACCGAGGCGGTCATCAGTCCGTATTCGATCGGCGGGATGGCGTGCGGCTCGTGCGCGGCGTGCTCACCGGCTTCGAAGACCGGTGCCAGCCATCCCTCGAACCGATTGGCGATACCGCCTAACGGCTGGCCGAGCGCGGCGGGCAAACCGATCCAGCCACCGACAACCGACAACCCGCCGAGGATCATCAGCGGTAGTGTCATCGACAGCGGTGACTCGTGGGCGTGCTCCCACTGATCTTTTGTGCCGCGGAATGATCCGTGAAAGGTCAGAAAGAACAGCCGCAACATGTAGGCGGCGGTCAACCCCGCGGTGATGAACCCGACCACCCACAACACCGTGTGTCCCCCATCCCAAGTGCGCCACAGGATTTCGTCCTTCGAGACGAAACCGGCCAGCGGCGGGACGCCGGCGATCGCCAGCGTCGCCGCCAGCATCGTCCAGTAAGTGATTGGCAGTTTGGACTTGAGGCCGCCCATCGCACGCATGTCCTGCTCACCATGCAGCGCGTGGATCACGCTGCCGGCGCCCAGGAACAGCACCGCTTTGAAGAACGCATGCGTGACGAGATGGAAGATGCCTGCGCTGAACGCCGCTACGCCAACGCCCATGAACATGTAGCCGAGCTGGCTGACC
>DAOWHI010000187.1 GCA_030641505.1 Gemmatimonadota bacterium
AGTCCGCGCCGATCGGGCCTTTGAGCGGCTAGCGGCCGCGGCCCCTGGTCTTGGTGCCTATGTGGAGCTGTGGCGGTTGGAGGCGGCGGCAGAGACGGGGGATTTGATTCGCGGTCGAGCCGCGTGGGCGGCGGTGGCGGAAGCCGGTCTACCGCGGTTGGTACACGACGACGGGCGCGAGATGCTGGCTTTGCTCTACGAGCGGGCCGGCGAGTTGGACCTCGCTCGTCAGCTGCAGATGGCGCTGGCGCTCGAGACACGCGGCCTCCCGCGCGGCCAGCGCTGGCTAGTGGTGGCGGAGCTTGAAGATCAGGTCGGGAACCATGCTGCCGCCGACCAAACCCGGCGCCGTGTGCTCGCTGAGACCCCGGCGGCAGCGTCAGACATTGTGCTTGATCCCGTCCAGCGAGAGCGGCTCAGCATTTCTTCGGTTGAAGCGGCCCAAATCCTGGTGGCTGCCAGTCGGCCAGTGGAGGCGGAGCGGTTCGCGACGAGGGCGATCAACGAGAGCCTCGACGAAGCGACGTTGAGCGCGGCTTTTCTGGCGCGCGCACAGGCACGAACGGCGGCAACCGATCGCGCCGGCGCAGAGGTCGACTACGCCGAGTTTCTGAGTCGATGGCCGAACGATCCGCGAGTGGCAGAGGCGCAATACTCGCGTGCCCGTCTAGCTGTTTCTGACCGCAATGGAGAAACCGCGCGGCGTCGGCTCGAGAACTTCATCGCTCGTTTCCCGGGCCATCGTCACGTCGCTGCAGCGCGGTACTTGATTGCTGATTCGTATCAGGATGACCGAGCTCTCGATCCATCGTACGGTGATCGCGCGATTGAGTACTTCGATCAGGTGGCGCGACAAAACAGTCGCTCGTTCTACGCTGATCGGGCATACATGCGAGCGGCACACCTCGCGTTCGCGCTGGGTCACCACGAGGAAGCCGCAGAGCGGTATGCGAGGTACCGTGGTCGTCGCAGCGCGCGCGAAGCCCGCTACTGGCTGGCGCGCGCGATGGGGGAGCAGGGCGATAGCGACGGCGCCGAGGAGATTCTCCGCGAGCTCGCCAGCGAACGGCACAACGACTACTACGCATTACTGGC
This sequence comes from Gemmatimonadota bacterium, assembly GCA_030641505.1. Taxonomy (GTDB): domain Bacteria; phylum Gemmatimonadota; class Gemmatimonadetes; order JACCXV01; family JAHWKZ01; genus CAMYLR01. The sequence goes on from DAOWHI010000187.1 coordinate 1,096, forward strand.
AAGCGAGCGGTTGGTGGGTGGTTCGTGGCTGAGTCGTTTGGGGCGCGGCTACCGCTCGGCTGGGGTGGCTGAAACACGGACGATTGAAGCCTCGCTCGCCGATTCTGCCGGGCAGACGGCGGCAGCGTTGCTGGCGCTCGGCGAATGGCGGTACGCTCGCGCCGAGCTGGAGCGAGCACTCGCCCGCAGACGCCGCAGCCCGAACGAGTTGGCGGCGTGGGCTCGAGAGCTGGAGGCGTGGGGTTTCCCGGACCTGACGCTCCGAGCAGGTGTTTGGCTTGGCGAGCGCGCTGCCGGTGAGCCCTACGCTTTCCCCAGGGGGTTCGTGAACTCGGTCGACAACGAGTCCTCGGCTCACAGCATCGACAGCTATCTGGTGCTGGCACTCATTCGACAGGAGAGTCTGTTTCGGGCCGATGCTGAATCGCGCGCTGACGCTCGCGGCCTCATGCAGATCATTCCCGCCACCGGGAACGAGATCGCCATCGCCACTGGTTGGCCCGACTTCAACCCCACGATCCTTTACCAACCAGCGGTAAACCTTCACTTTGGCGCCCACTACCTGGAGCGGCAGATCGACCGATTCGAGGGCTTCATTCCGGCGGTGCTGGCCGCGTACAACGGTGGCCCGCACAACGTCGAGGTTTGGTGGTGGTACCCGGAGCGGACGCTCGACCCCGAGCTGTGGATCGATCGTATTCCCTTCCGGGAGACCCGTAACTACGTCAAACAAGTGATCGTTCACTACGCTCATTACCGGAGCTTGTACGATGATAGTCCAGGCTCGCGATAGGCGGGGACCAGCCACTGGGAGGGGACGCAGATTCGCGATCGCGGCGATGTTGTCGATCATCGCGGCGGGTGAGTTGCGCGGCCAATCTGAAATCGAAGGTCCACCTCACACCACGTTGGTCTACCCGCCGTTCGCCCACACGTTGGGCATCCATCGCGCGCGATCGATGCACCTCAAGTTGTTTCTCGGTGATCGGACTCGGTTCGACAGTCCACAAGGTGTGACCGCGGTCAAGTTCGCGTCGGACGATGATCCCGAGGTCAAGGGGGACGACTTCCAGCTCACGCTGTTCGGAGTGAATTCAGGTCGCGGTGAGATCCTGTACAACTCTACGATGCAGACGCTCGCGGTTTACGGTAGCGAGGGCGAGGGTGAAGCGCGGTTCCAATCGCCGCACGGGATCGACGCCACCGTCGATGGTCGGGTCTACGTCGCCGACACCGGAAACCGCCGCGTTGTCCGGCTGCGATGGGATCCGATAGCCCGCAGCCTAACCTGGGTCGGCACGTGGGCGGCAAGCGAACCGTATGATGTGGCCGCTGACGCTCGTGGACAGCTGTTTGTCGCTGATCGAGAGTCGGGCGCCGTGCTTCGCTTCGCCGATTCGACCGCTGGCGCTGGCACTGATCTGTTGCCGCCATCACCGATCGAGGGTGACCGCTGGCCGCTCCCAGCCGATGTGCAGGCGCCGATCGCGATGGCGATCGGCGACTCGCTCGATCCTTGGTACAGCCCGAAGGAGTATCGCCTGTATCTGATCGACCTGAACGGCGGTCGCCTTCGAGCGTTTAGCGCGACCGGCGAGGTGGTGGCCGAGACAACGCCGGATGCGACCGACCGACCGACCGATCAACCGGGTCGCTTCGGTTACGTGGAACTCGACTACTACGGCAATATCTACGTCAGCGACCGAACCATCGGGGCACTGTACAAGTTCGATTCTCAGCTTCGTCCACTGGTCACGTTTTCGGGTCCAGGCCCTGGCGAGGACGCTCTCGACGAACCACGCGGTATAGCGATCTGGAGGCGATTTGGGCAGGTGTTCGTAGCCGAGCGGGAAGGGGCCCAGTACTTCTTCGTAGGTACCGACTTCGAGCCGCGCGCCGGGCCGATCGAGATTCGGCGCGATGGCGACCAACGCATCGCATTCGATTTGTTCCTAACCGAGGCGGCGCTGATCACCGCTGCCTTCGTCAACACGGAGGGCGACACGCTGGCGATCGTGGATGCCGGGGTCCATGGCACAGGCGCCCAGACCGTGTCGTGGACCTCGACCGAATGGAGGACCCCTCCGGCCGAGGGCTGGCACGAACGGGCACAGCGGGTCTTTGTAGAAGCTCGACCGACATACTCGAGTCGTCGTCGCTTCAGCCGGATTCGGGACCTCGAAATCGCTTGGTGAGACCACTTGACACTCTGTTCCGAGGATCAGTAGACTCGCCGACGTCCATCCGCACAGTACCGGCTTCAACTGGAGGAGTTCCAGCGCCATGCAGAAGGGCAAAGTCAAGTGGTTCAACGACGCCAAGGGGTACGGCTTTATCGAACAGGATAAAGGCGACGACGTGTTCGTTCACTTCACCGCCATTCAAACCGAGGGATTCAAGACCTTGGCGGAGGGTCAAGAAGTGGAGTTCGATGTCAATGATGGCAAGAAGGGGCCCCAAGCGTCCAACGTTTTGAAGGTTTAAGCTTCTCCGCCGCGCCGAGACAAAAGCACGACGCCTCGCGATTGCGAGGCGTTCGTGTTTCTGGTTCCGAGCTCACGATATGTTGTAACCCGTGCGTAACATCTCACTGATCCGGTAAGGCCGCCGATCAAGCGCAGTCAAAGAAACCAGCTTCTCATCGATGCCTATCGTAGCTACGGGACCGCCGACCGGGTGTTCGTGCGCGGTCGCGTGCTCCGGGATCGCGGCATTAGCCCCTCGACCCCTGAAGACTCGCGGTGGACCAACATGCGGAACACTTGGCGCCGGCTCGCTAGCGCCGAGGTCCCGCACGCCGAGGTCGAGGTGAGGTTTCGTCGCTCTGCCAAGGAGGTGGTGGCTGACGACGAAGGACATTTCCGTACGTTTCTCTCCGTCCATGATCCAGCACCTCAAGATCAGTTGTGGCAATCCGCCGAGCTGACATTGCGCTACCCGAGCGCTGCGACACCGGTGGTGGAACAAACGCTCGTCATGGTGCCAAAAACACACGCCGATTTCGGCATCATCAGCGATATCGATGACACGATCGTGAGATCAGATGTCGCGCGAACGGCTTTGACGGTGGGGCGTGTACTGTTCGGCAACGCCCATACGCGATTGCCGTTCCCAGGCGTGGCGCCGTTCTTCCGAGCTCTTCAACGAGGCGTGACGGGCGACGCGTTGCGACCCGTGTTTTACGTGTCCAGCAGTCCGTGGAATTTGTACGACGTATTGCTCCACTTTCTCGAGTTGCGTGAGATCCCGATCGGGCCCCTCGAGCTGCGCGATTGGGGCTCCTTGCGGCAGGAGCTGCGGCGTGATCGTCACCGTAAGCACAAGCTCCAGGCGATTCGCCGCATCTTCCAAATGTTCCCATCAATGCCATTCATCCTGATCGGCGACAGCGGCCAGCAGGATCCGGAAACGTATCGCGACCTCATCCACGAGTTTCCGGATCGGGTCCTGTCGGTGTACATCCGGAATCTCAAGCGTGACCCATTACGAGCAGTCGCGATTCGCGAGCTGGCCGACCAAGTCGAGTCGGCCGGCAGCTCACTGGTCCTAGCCGACGACACGCTCGCCGCCGCCCGGCATGCCGTCGGCAACGGTTGGATCGTGGCCGGTACGCTGGAGGAGATCGCCGGCGACAGCGAGGTCGATCGGTGGCGCACGGGGGCCCACCGGCGCGAGCGGACAGCCGTTGTCGATGATCACGCGTGAAACCAGGAGTCGGCTGCGTGCGGGATCGCCCTTCGCAGCGCGCGACCACTCGCGGAGCCTCCTTGGCCCACCTGCGGGGTCGCCGCTCGCTCCTTCGCAAGCGCCTTCAAGAGCGATCCCCCACGCAGCCTCCCGGGGGGAAGCCCATGATCATTGGTGAGGTGCAGATCGATGACTTGCAACCGGGCGATTGGGAGGCGGTGGCCGAGATCTATCGTCACGGGATCGCGACGGAGAACGCCACCTTCGAGACCGAAGTCCCGTCATGGGATGCATGGGATGCGGAGCACCTAGTCGGCTGCCGATTCGTAGCGCGGAGCGGAGACGATGTCGTCGGGTGGGCGGCGCTGACGCCGATCTCGCGGCGGTCAGCCTACACCGGGGTGGCCGAGGTTAGCGTGTATGTCGCCCCTGCTGCTCAGAACGCCGGAGTGGGTCGGGCGCTCCTGGAAACTCTCGTTCACGGATCGGAAGCGAACGGGATCTGGACTCTCCAAGGCGCCGTCTTTCCAGAGAACGTGACCAGCCTCAAGCTCCACCAGGCGTGCGGTTTTCGCGTCGTCGGTCGACGCAAGCGGATCGGCCGGTTGAACGGTGTTTGGCGGGACGTGGTTCTCGTCGAGCGCCGAAGCCAGATTGAGTAGCTGCATGGGTCGCCCAACCCTCTACCTGATCGACGGTTACGCGCTCATTTATCGCTCGTACTTCGCATTCGCGCGGAACCCTCTTCGCACCTCAAGCGGCGAGGAGACGGGTGCGACCTTCGGGATGGCGAACTTCCTGGTCAAGCTGCTCGACGAACGCCACCCTGACTACCTCGGTGTGATCCTCGACTCCCGTGAGCCGACCTTCCGCCATCAACAGTTTCCCGACTACAAGGCGACGCGCGAGAAAATGCCCGACGATCTTGTGACTCAGCTTCCGAGGGTCGACCAGCTCTTCAAGGCGTTTCGGGTTCCGGTTCTAGAGATCGCCCATCAGGAGGCGGACGACGTGATCGGCACGCTTGCGCGACAGGGAGCGGAGCGCGACCTCGACGTGTTCATCGTATCGGGTGACAAGGATTTCTATCAGCTCATCGACCACCACGTGAAGCTTCTGAACCCCGGTCGGGGCGGAGTCGCCGCAGTCGACGAAGAGGTTATCGATCTCACTAACGCGGCCGAGAAATTTGGGGTCGGACCCGACCAGGTGACCGACATCCTTGGGCTCATGGGGGATTCGTCCGACAACATCCCCGGGGTTCCGGGCGTGGGCATCAAGACCGCTCGCAAGCTCGTCACCGAGTGGGGAAGCGTGGAGAGCATATACGCCAATCTCGATCGGGCTGGAACACCGAAGCTACGAGAGCGGTTGACCGAGCACCGGGAGGCGGCGCTCATGTCGAAGAACCTGGTCACGATCCGCACCGATATCGAGGTCGACCTGGATCTGGACGCTTTGCGGTTGGAGGAGCCCGATAGCGCCAAGGCGAGCGAGCTGTTTGCCGAGCTCGAGTTCCAGCCGTTGCTCCAACGGTTCGGGGGGCGCGACTCGCAGGTTCTGGCCGAGGCCCGTTACGAGATCGTCGATGCTCCAGCCGCACTGGACGATCTCGTTGCCGAGCTGTCGGCGGCGAAACAATGGACGGTCGATGTCGAAACCACCAGCCTCGATACGCTGACGGCGGAGATCGTGGGGTTGGCGTTTGGGGTCGCGCCGGGCCAAGCGCGTTACGTACCCGTCGGTCACACGGGTGATCGCGGCGTGTCGCTAGCTCAAGCCGTGGCGGCGCTCGGGCCGCTGCTGGAAGACCCGGCGCAGACCAAAATCGGACACAACGTCAAGTACGATACGCTGGTCTTGCACCGTCATGGGATCGGCCTGGACGGTGTTCGCGCCGACACAAAGCTCGCCGCCTACCTTCTCGATCCCGCCCGTCGCTCCTACAGCCTCGATGTGTTGGCGCTCGAGCTGCTCGGTCACAAGATGACGACTTATGATGAATTGACCCGGCCCGATGGGCGTAAGGATCCCCTTCCGCTCGCCGACGTCGACGTCGAGGCGGTGGCCGACTACGCGTGCGAAGATGCCGATGTGACGCTGCGGCTAGTCGAGCGCTTGCTGCCCGAGCTGGAGGAGAAGGGTCTAGAGGAGCTGTTCGTTACCGTTGAGCGTCCGCTTATTCGGGTTCTCGCCGACATCGAACGCCACGGAGTGGCGCTCGACACCGACTTTTTCGCGGCCATGAGCGAGCGCATGTCGGCGGAGCTCGAGTCGATCGAGCGCGAGTGCTACATCTTGGCCGGAGAAGAGTTCAATCTGAACTCGCCACGCCAGCTCAGCTCGATACTGTTCGAAAAGCTCGAGCTGCCGGTAGTGAAGCGCACCAAGACCGGGTACTCGACCGATGCCGAGGTGTTGGAGACGCTGGCTGCCGATCACGACCTGCCGGGCCGGCTGATCGAGTATCGCGAGCTGGCCAAGCTCAAATCGACGTACGTCGATGCGTTGCCGGCCGCCATCCACCCCACGACCGGGCGGCTGCATACGAGTTGGAACCAAACCGTGACCTCGAGTGGTCGGCTCTCCTCCAGCGATCCGAACCTCCAGAACATCCCCGTGCGCACGCCGCTGGGGAGGGAGATCCGGCGCGGCTTTATCCCCTCGGAGGACGGTTGGATGCTGTTTGTCAGCGATTACTCGCAGATCGAGCTCCGCATTCTGGCGCACTTGTCGCAGGACGAGAACCTGTTGGCGGCTTTTCGGAGCGGGCGTGACATCCACCGCGAGACGTCAGCGCGGGTGTTTGGTCTCGACATCGAAGACGTGGACTCCGATCTCAGGAACCGGGCCAAAGAAGTCAACTTCGGTGTCGTCTACGGTATGGGGGCGTTTGGTCTCGCCCGACGGCTCGGGATTCCGCGCGACGAAGCCAAAGCCTTCATCGACGGATACTTCGCTCGTTTCCCTGATGTCAAGCGGTTTCAGGAGGAAACGATCGCACGCGCCAGAGAGCAGGGGTTCGTTACTACTCTGTTTGGGCGGCGTCGATATTTGCCGGAGATTCAGAGCAAGAACTTCAACATCCGATCGTTTGCCGAGCGGGTCGCGATCAACAGCCCGATTCAGGGAACGGCGGCAGATGTGCTCAAGATCGCGATGATCCGGATTCATGAACGACTGAACCGCGAGGAGTTGCCGGCCCAGATGCTGCTGACCGTCCACGACGAGCTGGTATTCGAGGTCGAACAAGACGCGAGCGACGCCTTGGAGTCGCTGGTTCGCGAGGAGATGGAAGGCGCAATCGATCTCGACGTGCCGGTCGTCGTCGAGACTGGCACCGGCCCGACCTGGTACGACGCCAAGTGATCACCGTAGGGCTGACTGGGAACATCGCTGGCGGAAAGACGGTTGTAGCTGAACGTTGGCGAGACGCAGGCGTTGCCGTGATCGACGCCGACCGCCTGGGACACGCTGTTCTGACTGATGACGGCGAAGCGCAAGCGGCGTTGATCGAGGCCTTCGGAGCCGGGATCCTCGATGCGGACGGATCGATCGACCGGGTCGCGCTCGGCACGCGCGCTTTCCGCTCGCCCCACGACACGGCGCGGCTCAACGCCATCGTCCATCCACCCCTTCTCGAGCGGCTCGGGCGGGAGATCGAAGCGGCTCGACTCGAGGGTTATGACACGGTGGTTATTGACGCCGCGCTCATCTTCGAGTTTGGCATACCCGAGGACTTGGACCAGATCGTGCTGGTCACTGCTCCGCGCGAGCTGCGCGCCGAACGGCTCGCTCGGCAGCGGGATTTGAGCCCCGAGCGGATCGAAGAGTTGATGGCGGCGCAAATGCCGGACATCGAGAAGGTGGATCGCAGCGACTACGTGATCGTCAACGACGGGTCGATCGAGTTCCTGCGGGAAAAAGCAGATGCGGTGTTGGCTGACATCCAGGAGGAGGTTTCTCGGTGCGCCGGGTCGGACTGATCATCCTCGACGGGTGGGGGCTCCGCGACGCGCGAGACGGAAACGCCGTTGCACTCGCCCGAACGCCGGTATTCGATACGCTGTGGGAGAAGTATCCTCACACCGCGTTGACGGCGTCGGGCCGGGCAGTGGGGTTGGGCGAGGGTCAGATGGGGAACTCCGAGGTCGGGCACCTCAACCTCGGCGGCGGTCGTGTCATCCAGCAGGACATTCTGCGGATCGACGAAGCGATCGAGTCGAACGCGTTTTTCGACCTTGAGCCGCTCGTCGAGGCGATCGAGCATGTAAACCGGACGGATGGCGTATTGCACCTGTTGGGGCTCGTTTCGGATGGCGGCGTCCACAGCCACCAGCGACACCTGGTGGCGCTGCTCGAGTTGGCTCGCCGCAAGGAGCTCACTCGCGTCGCGGTCCACGCCTTTACCGACGGACGCGACACCTCGCCAACATCGGGCTTGGGGTTTCTCGAAGCTCTTCGAGACGTCATGCGTGAGAAGGAAACTGGTGAACTCGCGACGATTGTCGGGCGTTACTACGCCATGGATCGCGACCGTCGATGGGATCGCACCCGCATCGCCTACGAGGCACTCACCAGTGGTCAGTCGGGAAGCTCGACCCGTAACCCACTCGAGGCGCTCAGAAAAAGCTACGACAACGATGTGACGGACGAGTTCATCAAGCCGATCATCGTCAAGGACACCCCGCGGGTGCGAGCGGGTGACGCGATTCTGTTTTTCAACTTTCGGGCCGATCGTGCGCGCCAGCTCACGCGAGCTTTCACCAACTCAAATTTCGACGCCTTTGAGCGTTCGTCTATCGAACCGTTGTACTTCGGTACGATGACCGCGTACGACGAGACGTTTGATCTGCCGATGGCTTTTCCGAAACGTACGCTGGATCATGTCGCCGGCGAGGTGTGGGAAACCGAAGGCTGCTCGAACTTGCGGATCTCCGAAACCGAGAAGTACGCCCACGTGACGTATTTTTTCAACGGTGGTCGAGAAAAACCGTACGCAAGAGAGGATCGCGTCCTCGTCCCCTCGCCCAAGGTGGCGACCTACGATTTACAGCCCGAGATGTCGGCGCCGGAAGTTCGCGACCGTTTGCTGGACGCGATTCGATCGCAGCGGTTTGATGTTTTTGTCTGCAACTTCGCCAATCCGGATATGGTCGGACACACCGGGGATCTTGCGGCCGCGATCCGCGCCGTTGAGACGATCGACGGATGTTTGGGGAGGGTTGTCCACACGTTTCTTGACGTCGAGCCCGATGGCGCGCTGCTCATTCTGGCCGATCACGGCAACGCCGAGACGATGGTTCAGGAAGACGGCACGCCCCACACCGCACACACCACCAACCTTGTGCCGTGCTTGCTCGTCTCAAAAGAGTTTCGCGGTCGATTGCGGGATGGCGGCGCGCTGTGTGATGGGATGCCCACGCTACTGGCGTTGCAAGAGATCAGTCAGCCGACGGAGATGACTGGGCGTGATCTCCGTGAACAGCGCGCCAGTACTCGGCCATCCCGATCCGATTGAGCACCGGCGGGTGGCTATAGAACCATCGAACGACCCATTCCGGTGGGGTGATCCACGACAGGTTGGTCTCGGCAAGCCGTCGCTCGGCAGCCACGAACGTGTCCGGATCGCGGGTCAGCTCGAGCGAGATCCAGTCGGCCTCGGCTTCCATCCGGCGCGAAATCGTCGCCGATACGGGACTTGAGAGAAACAGCACCACCGAGCCGCCGAGCCAGAGCAGCGGCAGCCCGGCCGGGTCGGCCGGCCCGCCCAGCGTGGGATCTCGTCGCGACCGCCATCCCGCCAACACCGTCAACGCCCAGACCCCGAGAACGATGCCCGGTAACGTCGCCATCAGACCGCGCGTCACATGGCGTTCTCGCTGGTGACCGATCTCGTGCGCGACGACC
>DAOWHI010000086.1 GCA_030641505.1 Gemmatimonadota bacterium
GGACGAGTTCGGTAGGGAATCGGAGTCGTTCCTCGCTAAGGATCTCGTCATCGCCGATGACGATCGCATTGCGCAGATTGCCACCCCTGATAAGACCGGCCTCTCTCAACTGTTCGATCTCGGCCAAGAAGCCGAACGTTCGGGCGGGCGCGATCTCCTTTTCGAACGTATCTGGCGTGATCTCAAACGACTCGAACTGATGCTGGACGAGCGGGTGATCAAAATCGATCGAGAATGACACTTGTAGGCGATCGGAAGGCAACAGGGTAATCTCGACCCCGCCGTCCTCGTAGAAAATCGGCTCTTCGACGCGGTACCGCCTACGCTCAGCGTCCAGCTCGGTGAGGCCAGCTTCCTGGAGTACCTTCCAGAAGGGCAAGCTGGAGCCGTCCCCCACCGGCGGTTCGCTGGAATCGAGCTCAATCCGCAGATTGTCGATGCCCCGCACGGCAAGTGCAGCAAGGACGTGCTCGATCGTGTGAACTTTGCTACCGTCGATCCCGATCGACGTCCCTCGCTCCACGCCGATTACGTGGTCAGGCTCAACAACGATCTCTGGGTGTCCCTCGAGATCCACGCGCACAAACCGGATCCCAGTGTTCGCTTCCGCGGGAACAAACGTCATGTGACACTGGTTTCCGGTGTGAAGTCCCACCCCGCTATAGGTCACGGGGTGCGCAATGGTGAGTTGCCGCTCGTTAGTCGTCATATCGATTTCGTGAGTTACCGGAAGGTCCTTTATGGTTTGGATCTCACCTGGCGTTCCAGCGTCTTGATAGGCTCGAACAGCTCGGGGAGCCGGGAGAAAAGCGCATGCGCACGCATTTGATCTCGATGGGATCGCGCCGGATAGCCTGAGTATTCGGCGTCTGCCGGAATGTCACCAATTACTCCTCCCTGCGCGCCAACCCGGGCGCGAGCACCGATCTTCACATGCCCCACGATCCCCACTTGGCCAGCTAACATAGCGCTCTCCCCCACCTCTGTGCTGCCCGAGATGCCGACTTGAGCAACTATGACAGCATTTTTACCTATTTGCACATTATGAGCAATGTGCACGAGGTTGTCAATCTTGACCCCGGACTCGATGACCGTCGCTCCAGCCGACCCGCGATCGATCGTCACGTTGGCACCGATTTCGACATCGTCACCGATCGACAACCCACCCCGCTGGGGAACCTTGTAGTGCTGCCCCAGCTTGTCGGTCGCATAGCCGAAACCGTCGGAGCCCAGCACGGTTCCACTCTGTACGATGCAGCGCTTTCCGAGGCTTGTACCGCGATGCACGGTGACCCGAGAAAACAGTTGACTGCCATCTCCGATCTCGGTTCCTTCCTCAATGACGCACAGCGAGCCAATCACAACATCCGACCCTAGCGCCACCCCTGGGCCGACGACGCAGCCGGGGCCAATCGAGACGTCGTGCGGAAGCGTGGTCGCCGGGTCCACTATCACGGACGCATGCACGCCGAGCTCAACCGCGGGCGAGGGCAACAACAGGTCGACCGCGCGCGCGAACGACAAATAGGGGTTGTCGCTCCGCAACACGTTCTGCCCGCTGGCCTGGTAATTCTCGTCGACCACCAGCGCTCCGGCAGACGATGCCGAGGCTGCATCCAAGTACTTCGGGTTTGCGAGAAAAGAGAGATCCTCGGGGCCCGCGCCCTCGAGCGCGGCAACACCGCTTACCTCGATTGAGGGATCACCCTCCAGTCGGGCATCAATCGCCCTCGCCAGCTCACCCAGCGAGTACGACGGCATGCGGCCTCCAGGTCAACCGGTGGAATTCCGTCAGTCCGAAGACGGCGCAACAGGCTCCGAAGCGCGAAGCTTCTGAATTACCTCCTCGGCGCTATTCAGTGCCGGGTCCCCGGCCACCAGAGCGCCGTCGTTCAGATCGAAGATCAACGAGTACTGCCCGTCTTGTCTCGTCTGATCGATCACCCGGTTCACGCGCTCGATAATCGGCTGCATGAGCTCGGCTTGACGCGCTCCAGCCTCTCCCTCAGGCCCGAACTTGTTTTGAAAGTACTCCTGCATCTCGCGCTCGAGCCTGAGCATTTCTTCCTGGCGCTCGGTCTTTTTCTCCGGCGACAGAATCACTTCTTGGCGCTTGTACTCCTCAAAAAGGTCCTGCAGCCCCTGTTGTCTCTGTGCCAGCGAATCACGCCACTCATTGGCGGTACGATTGAATTCCTCGTTGGCCTCCGTGTATCCCGGCGCCTGCTTGATGACCGCGTCGGAGTCCACGTAGGCGATCTTGAGCTCGCCACCCTGCGCCAGCGCGACTCCCGGTAGAGCAGTCAGCAACAGGGCCGCGAGAACGATCCTTGGTCTCGACATGATGGAGTCCCTCCTCATAGGCATTGTGATCAACGTGGGAATTTAGCTAGCGCACACCCAATCTGCTCCCAACCAACGTCGGGAGCCGGGACTCAGCGCTGGAGCATGCCAAACCGGAAATGCAGCTCCCAGCTGGGATCGGGGTTCCCAAGGACGTCCCGCTTGTCAAACCCGTACCCATAGTCGAGCCCTAGTGGTCCAACCCCCGGCAGCTCAACCGACACACCGATACCCGCGCTACGCTTCAAATCCGCAAACGTCATGTCGCGGAACTCGCGAAACACGTCTCCGGCATCGTAGAAGACAGACGCGTATATCGTATCCGAGATCTTGAAAAAGTGCTCAGCTGTCAGAAGCAAAAACGCGTTTCCTCGGTCATTACCGCAGGAGTCGCCCTCCGGAGAACCCGAGTTGAGCAACCCGACGCAGTTTTCCTGGTAACCGCGAAGTCCTTCGGCCGGGAATTGTATGCCGCCCATGACAAATTGCTCTGTGATCGGAACGAAGCCGGTGGCGTTGATCCCCGCAGTCTTGAGCTTGAGGTTTATTGTTGTCCGATCATTGAACGTAGACGCAAACCAGGAACTCTCGAACCTATACTTGTGGAATCCGACGTTTCCGCCCAACGGTCCACCCGCAAAGTCCACGTTGAGAGCGTGACGAGCACCCTGAATAGGATGGCGGCGAGGTAACCGGGTGTCTCGAACCAAGCCGAGCGTGAGGCTCGACTCGGTGCGTGGATAATCCTCCTCGAACTCCGGGTTGGCGCCGGTTGCGTCTTCCAAGTCTACCCGCTGCCATTTGTACCCATAGAAGACCCGCGTCGCGTTATCCCACGGAAGTGGTGTTCCAAGGCGGACGCTGCCACCGAGCGCGTCCTGGCGAAAGGTCTGGTTGCTGAATCGGCGATCAAAGCTAAAAAACGAAGTTGACAGAGAAGTCCTGGTTCCCAAGAACACCGGTTCGGTGTAGCCCACCTCGATATTCTGGTTGCGACTCCCGAACTCCCACCTGATCCGACCCACTCTTGCGCGTCCGAAGAGGTTCGGCTGCTCGTAACCGATGAATCCGGACAACCCGGTCCCACCCCCCACTGCTGCACCCAATGAGAGCGCTCCCGTGCGGCGCTCAGTCAGCTCAAATGACAGATCGATATCCCCTGTTTCTTGATCGACAACGCGTGTCGTCGGAATGATCCCGGGTTCGAAGAATCCAAGACCTTCCAGTCCCAGCAGGCTGTTGCGAACGTCGGTTCGGCGAAAACGCTCTCCCGGTTGCACGAAGAGATGCCTTCGAATGACTGATTCGTGGGTGACCGTATTGCCCTTGATCGATACCCGCTGGATGTAGGCCGGGCTCCCCTCGCGGATCTGCCAGGTGAGATCGACCACAGCGGTATCTGGTCGCACCCTGCGCACGGGTTGCACCTGGGCGTAGATATACCCGTCATCGGCGTACAGGTTCAATAGGTCAGCCTGGGTCTCTTGGACCGCCGCGGTATCGAACACGCGCCCTGACTCTACCTTCACGAACTCGCGCAAATCGGTCTGAGAGAAGCGGGTGTTGCCCTCGATCTCGATATCGCCGGTCCGATAACGGGTACCTTCGTCGACGGTCGCGAAAAGCCTCATCGTACCATTCGCCTCGTCGACCGCCAGTGAGTCCGAAACCACTCGCATATCCAGATACCCATGACGCCCATAGAATGACGGAAGCATTTGAGTCAGATCAGTTCGCCATTTGACCTCATCGAACTCGCCATCCTTCCAGAACCAGAAGCCTTCGGGCTCTGTTTCGATCTCTTTCCGCAGCTTCTTGTCAGAGAACGTCTCATTGCCATCAAACTCGATCGTTTTGATGGCGACTTGCCGGCCTTCACTGATGATAACGGACACCGCCGTCGAATCTGCCGCTGGTGCCTGGGCTTCAATGTTCACGCTGGCGAGATAGAAACCCCTGACCCGATACAACTCCCTCACGTCAAACTCGGCCCGGTGCACGCGGCTTTCGACCAACCGATCACCTGGTCGCAGCTTGAGCGCCGTCTCCACGTCGTTATCGTCTAGCTTGTCCACACCCTCGAACTCGAGCGCCGTTACAACCGGCGCCTCTTCCACGCTCAGTACGATCGTCACGCCACCATCGCCCGGGCGAGTGTCGATTTGGATATCATTGAAGAGGTAGGTCTTCCAGAGGGTTCGAATCGCCTGCTGCATCACACGCGGATTGAGAACCGCATCACGCCGCAGTCCCGAGAGGGCCCGGACCCGCTGGGGATCGATCGTCTGCGTTCCTTCAACAACGATTTCGGATATCCGCATCCCAGTGGCTTGGGAATACAGCGGTGGCGCAGCAAGCAGAAAAGCAGCGACTACCAGGCTGGAGGGCCGCAGGAAGCGCGCCAGCGCGCGGGCGGGGGCAGCCCGCGACGCCGTCAACCGACCTCTTCCTGTACCGACCCTGCTCCTTCCGGCTTACGCCGACTGTCGACAACGAACACGAGCTTGTCGTTCTCGCCATCAACGTCAACGGTCACCTCATCGCCGGGAGCGAAGCAGCCCTGGAGCAACTCCTCCGAGAAGGGATCCTCCAGATAGCGCTGCATCGCACGCTTCAAGGGACGGGCGCCAAACTTTTCATCGAACCCCTTCTCAGCCAGGAAGTACTTCGCTTCGTCGGAGAGCACGAGTTTGAGCTCTCTCTCACCCAACCGTTCCAGAACATCGCGGAACAGAATATCAACGATCTCAACGATGTGTTCTTCGGAGAGCTGATGGAAGACAATGACTTCATCCAATCGGTTCAAGAACTCCGGATTGAAAGTCTTGTCGATCTCATCCTTGACCGCTTCCTCGATCTGCATCGCACGTGATGACTCGGTTGGCTTGTGGAACCCGAGCGCCTTGCCGCCGGTGATTCGCCGTGCACCGACGTTTGAGGTCATGATCACAACCGTGTTCTTGAAATCGATCTTTCGTCCGTAGTTATCCGTGATGTGTCCCTCATCCAGAATCTGAAGGAGGATATTGAAGACATCCGGGTGTGCCTTCTCGATCTCGTCCAGCAGGACCACCGAGTAGGGCTTCCTGCGGACTTCCTTGGTCAGGTACCCCGAGTCCTCGTACCCGACATATCCAGGTGGCGCGCCGAGAAGACGGCTGACCGTGAACTTCTCCATGTACTCTGACATATCGAGCCGAATGAGCGAGTTCGGGTCAGCGAATAGGAACCGAGCCAGCGCCCGGGCCAACTCAGTTTTTCCAACACCCGTCGGACCGGAGAAGATGAACGATCCGATCGGTCGACGTGGATCCTTGAGACCGGCTCGGGTTCTCCGAATCGCCTTGGAAATCGCTCCGATGGCTGGGTCCTGCCCGACGATGAACTTGTGCAGCTCGTCCTCCATCTGCAGCAGGCGTTCCGTCTCCTCCTCCTTAAGACGAACCACCGGGACTCCCGTCCAGCGACTCACGATGAATGCAACGTCCTCGGTATTCAGAGACGGCCGTTCGGCGCTCGAGCCGCGTTCCCACTCTAGCTTGTTACGTTTTATCGTCGATTTCAGTTCACGCTCACTGTCGCGGAGTTTGGCCGCGGTCTCGTAGTCCTGCGCCTTGATCGCTTGATCCTTGCGGGCAATGATCTCCTGCACTTCTTCCTCCAGTGCTAGCAGCTCCGGCGGTGGCACTTGAGTGGCCAGGTGGACACGAGCGCATGCTTCGTCGATCACGTCGATCGCCTTGTCTGGCAAGAATCGATCAGTGATGTAGCGCTCGGACAGTCGGGCTGCAGCCTCGAGCGTGTCGTCCGGCATATCAACGCTGTGGTGATCGGAGTACCGAGGACGCAGACCTTGGAGGATCTCGACGGTTTCCTCGATCGTCGGCGGGTCTACGACGACAGGTTGAAAACGACGCTCGAGCGCACCGTCCTTTTCGATGTACTTGCGGTATTCGTTGAGCGTAGATGCGCCGACACATTGAAGTTCGCCGCGGGCCAACGCGGGCTTCAACATGTTGGACGCGTCGATCGCTCCCTCGGCCGCCCCTGCCCCAACCAGCGTGTGCAGCTCATCGATGAAGAGAATCACGTTCTGTGATTGCATGATTTCGTTGATGACGGCCTTGAGCCGCTCCTCGAACTGGCCGCGATACTTCGTTCCGGCGATCACTGCCGCCATATCGAGCGATAGCACTCGATAGTCGCGAAGGCTATGAACGATCTCGCCGTTTGTGATGCGCTGCGCGAGGCCCTCCACGATGGCGGTCTTCCCCACTCCCGGTTCACCGATGAGGACGGGGTTGTTCTTCTTTCGGCGTGAGAGCACTTCAATGACGCGCTCGATCTCCTTGTGCCGCCCGATCGTCGGATCGAGTTCGCCCTCGCGAGCCAGATCCGTCAGGTCTCGACAGAAGTGATCCAGAGCCGGGGTCTTGGATTTCTTGTCGCTCGTCTTGGACGTCTGGCCTCCGCTCTCCATAGAGCTCAGCTCCCCTCCGAGCAGGCGAATCGTCTCGTTCCGGGCCACGTCGATCGTGACTCCGACATCATCCAGAACTTGGGCCGCCACTCCCTTTTCCTCACGCAACAGTCCGAGCAAGAGATGCTCGGTTCCCACGTAGGAGTGCTTCAGACTCCGCGCTTCCGCGACTGAGAACTCGAGTACCTTCTTGGCGCGGGTCGTGTACGGCACCTCGTCGGCGGTCATGTCGCTCTTTCCGAGCTCGACTCGCTCCTCGATCCGTTCGCGCAACTCATCGAGATCGACGTTCAGATTGGTCAGGATCGCCGCCGCGACGCCTTCGCCTTCCCGGATGAGCCCCAGCAAAATGTGCTCTGTGCCCACGTAGTCATGATGTAGGCGGGTCGCTTCCTCGCGTGCCATCGAAAGGACCTTGCGTACTCGATCGGTGAAATTGCTATTCATCGGTCTCCTGCCCCTTCTCCGCCAACATTTCTCGTACCAGAGAGGCCCGCTCAATCTCGCGCTCCCGCTTATCGAGCTTGCGGCCGGCGCGCTTCTCCAGGTGGGCTACCTGGGTCCACAGTAATAGCTGATTGAGCGTGGATACCCCAGTCCGAGGCAGCAGTTTCATGCTCACGCCTAGACGCACGGCGGACAGCAGATTCATCATCTCGTCGAACGAAAGCGAGCGAGCGCACGTCATCAGACCGTACGCCCGCCACACTTTGTCCTCGATTTCGTCAAGCGCATCCCGGACGAGAACCTGGCGCGCGTTCTCCTCGTACTCGATCACTTGCCGGGTGATCTGACCGAGGTGATCGACCAGCTCGTCCTCGCTCTTCCCGAGCGTGGTTTGGTTCGAGATCTGGAAGTAGTTCCCGATGACGTCGGAACCTTCCCCATAGAGTCCGCGGAACGTCAGACCGATTTGGGCCAACCCCTGAAGGACCTTGGCGATCTCGCGGGTTAGAACCAGCGCTGGCAAATGAGCCAACACCGAAGCCCGTAAGCCGGTCCCGGTGTTCGTCGGGCAGCTGGTCAGAAAACCGAACCGATGATGATACGCGAAGCGCAGCTGGCTGCGCAGCGTCTTATCGGTTCGGCTGGCGATCTGCCATGAGGTCTCGATCTGCAGGCCAGGCGTCAACGCCTGTATGCGCACATGGTCCTCTTCGTTGATCAACAGCGCCAAACGCCCCCCGTCTCCGACCAGCAGACCGCTGGCTTCGCGGAACTTCACCATCTCACGGCTGACCAAGTGCCGTTCAAGAAGCACGGTCAGATCGGTCTCGGGGAGGTCGGCCAGCCGTACGAACTGGCGGACATCGTTGGTCGTTGACTCAAACGCCTCGACGATCTCCTCCATAACCAGCTCTTGCTGGCTCCCGCTTATGGTCTCCCGGAACGGATATCGCTCCAGATTGCGCGCCAATCGGATACGGGTCGACAGGATTACACCCGCGTGCGGGCCATCCCCCGTGATCCAAGCCAACCCACCCTCGACAGGCTGCA
>DAOWHI010000201.1 GCA_030641505.1 Gemmatimonadota bacterium
GATCACCCAGCCTGCCAGGAGGATGAGACCGGCTTTTCCGAAGAAGGCCGTTGGAAAGGCAGCGTAAAAAGGCATGAGGAACAGGTAGAGAAACCAGCTCTGTCCGCCCTTGCCGAAGATCGCGGTGAACGAGAATAGCGCGAGGACGAGGATCTTGAGAAACTCGCTCATCACGTGCCGATCGAGTCGACGCACGAAGATCACGCCACGAACCTTCGCCGGGGCCACCATTTAGGCAACTTGAGCTTGCGCGTGGGTGAGTCTCGGGACGCCCGATTGAACAGCCAGATCCCGAGGAGGAGAAACACAATGTTGGCCAGCCACATCGCCAACCATGGCGGTAGGAAGCGCCGATCGGCCAGATCTTCGCCACCAGTCAGCGCCATGTAATAGAACACAAAGACCAACGTGCTCAAGCCCATCGCGAACCCGTAGCCACCACGCTTGGCGCGCACCCCGATGGGGGCCCCCACCAGTATGAAGATCAAACATGCGAATGGGATCGCGAACTTCTTGTGGTATTCGACCAAGTACTTGCTCCGCTGGCGCGAAGCGTAATCGATCGCCTGACTCAGGCGCTCCACGGTGTTGGCTTGGAAGCGTTCCTGGTCGACCGGTGCCTGGCGCCTGACCGCGCTGCGACCGATCGTGTCGTTGGCCAGCACAGCGAACGTGTCCCTGACCAGCGTTGCGACGTGGGACGTGACAACTGTCCTCAGCTCCTCGCGGGCGGTGTCGATCTTCGCCTGTTCAACGCGGACGTTCTCGAGCAGTGTTCCCAGATCCATTTCGCGGTCGCTTCGCAAACGTGAGTCTTCGCGAGCGCGATCGAGCCGCGACGATACACCGCGCATGACCAACTGCTGCCGCTTGAAATCAAGCACCTCGTACTCGCCGGGTTGCGTAATGTCACGGTGATGGATTTGCCCATCCCAAAGTGTCAGGACGGCATCTTCCTGGTTGGTTGTGTAGTCGAGTCGCCCCGAGTCGGCCAAGATGGTGCGCTGCACGCTCATATCCGACATGTCAAAGATCCTGAGCCCGTACATCATATTGGTTTCGCGGTTCAACCGATCCGGCTCTATCCGATAGTCTCCCAAACCGGTCGGATCGTTGAATCGTTTTTCCTCCAAGACCACGGTGGGCTTCGTCCGCTGGATATCTTGCATGAGTTGACTCAAGCGATGGTTGCTCTCGGGCAGCACCGTGTCGTTGAACCAGACGGTAGCTACAGAGAGCAATAGGGCACCGATGATCGTCGGCACCAGTATCTGGTGAAAGCCAACCCCGTTCGCCCGCATCGCGGCGATCTCGTTGTCGCCGGCCAACCTACCGAAGGCCGCCATCGTGGCGACCAAAACGGCCATCGGAATCGTCACCGCGATCGTCAGCGGAATCGAAAGCAGAAAGATCTCGATGATTACCTTGGCTCCCAGTCCCTTGCCGGCAAGCGACTGAAACTGCCGAGCCACCTGGTTCATCAGCATGATAAAGGTGAAAATGACGAGCCCGAAAACGAACGGGCCGAGATGCTCGCGGAATGTGTACAGGGACAGCGTGCGGGCGCTGACCCACTCTTGCCATCGGCTCATGAAGGGGTCCTCACGCTGGAGGCGCCAAGTGGCCCGCTAAACGGCCGGATCTATATTCAAAAGTGTGCACGTCTGCCAACCAACCGTCGCGCGAATTTCGGGTGTCGACTCCGCTTCGGCGCTAGAGTCAAGGCCAAAGTAATATTGATGTCTTGCCCCGCGCCTGCGGGACCGTCGTGATCCGTATACCCTGCATGAGTCTCGCTGCTCCCTCCGCCCGTTGCTTGATCCGCCTGATCTGGGGCGTAGCCCTGGCGGTGATGGTCGCCAGCCCGCTGTTGGCCCAGCAAGAAGAGCGAGATCCTGGTCTCATCTGGCGAGCGGAGCGTTGGCAGACCCCGGTAGTCCGCCTGCCGGCGGACAGCCTATTCGAGTTTGATCCCCAACTCGGTTTTGTCGTCCCACGCGGAGCCTCCGCGCCCAATACCGGGGTGCGTCGTCCAGCCGCCGCCGGCCTGAACCTCGAGGCGTATACAAGACGTGCCCAGGCTCGTATGCGCGACGAGCTATGGTCGATGATCGTAATCCGCCGACTCTCAGGCAGGTCCCAAGCCGACCAAGGTTTGATACCCGAGCTCGAAAACCCGCTCAAGATCCCGACCCCACTGGCAGCGGTCTTTGGCGAGGGGTCGGTGTTCGATGTTCAGGGCAAGCTGCACCTCGGTGCGCTCGGGTCGCGCACGACCCTGGACCCGGATATCCGCACCGAGCTCCTAAGACGAGCCGCGGGCGGCTTTGATCTCGATCTGGATCAGACGCTCGATCTCAAAATCCTGGGGACTGTCGGAACAAAACTCGATGTAGAGGTCGACTTCAACTCACAGCGCGAGTTGGAATCCAAGCAGTTGATCTCGGCGGCGTATGCTGGGACAGACGACGAGATCTTGAAACGCGTCGAGGTCGGAAACATTCGGGTTGCGCTGCCCCCCTCTCGGTTCTTGGGTAGCGGCGTAGCGCAGGGCACGTTTGGTGCTCAAGCGGTGGCCCAGCTCGGTCCGGTCGATCTGCGAATCCTAGGTTCTAGCAAGCAGGGACAGACGACTACACGCTCGCTCTCGATCGCGCCGAGCGGAGATGGTGTATTGTCCGAGGTAAGCCTCGACATCAAAGACACGCAGTTTCAGAACGACCGTTTCTTTTTCTTGTTTCATCCTGATTCTCTAACCCCTGGTCGGATCCCCTTTCCCAGCTCCGGCACGTCTCTTCTGACTCCTGCCTCGTCGCCTGAGCCCGGCTCTCTCAATCTGTGGCTGGACGACGGGAACTTCACCAACAACCGCCAATTGGCGTCAAAGGCGGGAACGGCGTTTATCAATCCCACTATTCCCGACTCGCTGGCCTCGCAATCGCATGCCGGGTTCTTCGATTTGCTGATCGAAGGGGACGACTACGTGGTCTCGGACGGTGTCATCATCCAGATGAAGCGGCAGCTCAACGATAACGAGGTTCTCGCCGCAGGCTACGTGACAGTGGGCGGGGTGGAGGTGGGAACACCGCAGGAGGCCGAAGAACAAATCCTCAAGCTGATCAAGCCGATCAACCCCGATACGCTGGACTTCACCTGGGATTACACGCTCAGAAACGTCTACTCGCTGCGGGAGCCAAACATCCAGATCGGTTCCCTGGAGTTGACGATCTACCGTGGCACTCAAGATCTCAAGGAGACGTTTGAGACTATCGATGGTGAATCACGAAAGTATTCGGAGATTTTTGGTGCGACCGACGTGAACGAGCGAGTAAGCGTACCGCGGATCCTGCGTGACCCGTTCGGCGGGGCGGATTATCTCGTGCTGCCCAACGTCCGGCCGTTTTTCGCGCCTACCGATGAGAGTGGTTTACCGATTTCGATCGAACGTCCGAACCGGCAGCTGTACTTCAACAGCGATCCCAATCGGACGGCGCTCAATGATCAGGTTTATTTCATCGAAGCCACGTACCTGTCCGAGGGTGGCCTGACAGGAGAGATCGAGCTTGGCGCAGCTAACCTAATCGATGGCTCGGAGCGAATCACGATTGGTGGGGAAATTCTGACCCGTGGAGAAGACTACCAGATCTTCTACGATTTTGGACGCGTTGTTCTAACTGATCCTGCTGGACTCGCGGAGCGACATCCGAACGACCGCCTGGGAATCAACTTCGAGGTGGCTCCGCTGTTCAATCTGGCGCCGACGACGTTGTACGGCGCGGCGGGGTCGTACACGCCTGCCCCGAATGTGGTAATCAACTCGACCTTCATGGTGCAACGCCAGCAAAGCTTGGCCAATCGACCGATTCTCGGGGCAGAACCGTTCCAGACGGTGATTGGAGCGGTAGACGGTGTTTACACAGGCAGGATGCCGTTCATGAGTCGTTGGCTCGATGCGTTGCCCGGCGTAGATGGGGGACGAGCGTCGACGTTCACTCTGCGCGGCGAGCTTGCCTGGAGTAACCCTGACCCAAATACCGACGGCGAAGTCTTCCTGAATGACTTCGAGAACATTGAGGTGGCTAAACGCTTGAATCTCTTTTTCCGGGCGTGGAGCTCCGCATCCGTACCCAGTCAAACAACGCTGAGCTTGGCAGAGTATGCGGACGCCCGATGGTTCACGTTTGCCATCAACCAGCAGCAGGTTACGGGCAGCGTGCGCGGCTTTGACATCGGCGACAACGAGTTCGTCGTGTTTCTCGAGCCGCGCGGTGACACGCCAGCCGAAAGAAGCTCATCGTGGCGCTCGATCCAGACCATTGTATCCACCACCGGCGAGGATCTGACGCGCCAGGAGTTCATCGAGTTCTTCCTGCGGGGGGCTCGAGGCACGATGATCGTCGATCTCGGCACCATCGACGAAGACGCCGTTCGCATCGACCGGAACGGGGCACCGGTCGGCATCGGGGTGTTGGATACCGAAGAGACCAACCCGAACACCCGGGACAACAAATTAGACATCGACGAGGACGTGGGTTTGGACGGGGTCGACGGGAACGACTTTATCAACGTTGCTGGTGACGACGGCACGGATGACTTCGATGAGACTTTCGGAGTGGGTGCCGTCCCGAACAATCCGAACGGAACCGAAAACAATTCGATTCTCGACACCGAGGACAACAATCTGAATGGTCTGCTCGACGGACAGGAAGACATTCTGCGCTGGGAGTTTGACCTCTCCGGCGATCGGTTCGAGGTGCCAGGGAGCTTTAACCCCACGACCCAATTTCGCCGGATTCGATTGCCGCTGGTGTCGCCCGATCAATCGATCGGAAACCCGGACTTGCGGAACGTCCGCGTGCTCAGGCTCACGTTCACGGGGGTCGAGAACCCGGCAGAGTTCGAGATCGTCGGCCTGGAGATCGTAGGTTCGACGTTTCTGCAGCGTGGCATTATTGACGCCGACGGTTTTCCTATCGCGGGTGAGGATAGCGATAGCCTTCGGATCACCGCCATCAACGATGTCGATAACCCCGAGTATCGCAGTCCGCCGGGAGTATTCGCGCAGCAGGACAGGGCTGACGAGATAGCCGGGATAAACACACTCGTTCAAGAGCAATCACTTGAGTTCGGCTACCGCGGGCTCCCGGATGGAGCACGGGGCATGATCTTCCGCCCTTTGTTTGATCGGGAATCCTATATCGACTACGAGGAAATGCGGCTTTGGGTTCAGGGTCGTGATGTCGATACTGGTCAGCAGCCGAATTTTTTCGTCGAGTTCGGGATCGACACGCTAAACGTGTATGAATACAGCGCCCCTCTGCGTGATCTTGATTGGGAAGAGCACGTCATCGATTTCGACGTTTTCACTGAGCTCAAGCGCACGATGCTCGACAGCTTGGCTGCGGTAGGAGCGGATACGGGTAGCGCCGTATCAGAGGATGGCCGTTACCGGATTCGGATCGCGTCGCCGATAGCACCAGCGCCGACGATCACCGAAGTGAGTCAGCTCACGATCGGCGTCGAGAACACGACGGGCACCCCTGTCACGGGGTCGTTTTGGATCGACGAGTGGCGGCTGACGGCGCCGCTCAGGGAAGCGGGTGGGGCGAGTTTCGTCAGTGTTCAAACGGCGTTTGCCGATTTTGGCCGAGTCAACATGACGCTTGAGACCCGCGATGGTCGGTATCGAAACCTCAACGCGGCCCGCAACAACTTCGACAGTGGCGATTTTGATCTGAGCACGACGTTCGATCTCGAGAAGATGCTTCCGCAGTCATGGGGCATCGCGCTACCGCTCACGTACGATCACTTTGGACGAAGCGATATACCGCTCTACGCGGTGGGCTCCGATATCCTTGTTACCAGCAGTTCGCAGCAGGACTCGCTGGAGCGATCGAGCACACGCGATATAGTGTCGTTGCGCGCTTTCCGAACGCGGCAATCTTCCAATCCGATCGTCGCGGCGACACTGGACAAACTAGAAGCCCGCTTGACTTTCCGAGGAGAAGAGTTGGGCTCTGTGGATCTCGATACCGACCGTGCGCGGTGGGAGTCTCTGGTGACGTATCGCACCGGGTTCAGGAAACGTGGCCTGCCGCTCGGGTTGGGCTGGATAGCCAAATTGCCTTTCCCCAGGTCGATCAAAGGCAGCCAGGCGCTCCAGAAGCTGGCTGCCGCCGATTTGAACCTCGTCCCGGCCACTGTCGCGCTCAGCACGAGGACGGTGTTTGAGGAGCGGAATAGGACCAAGATCCTCGCGAGTGGGACTGACTTCACAGCCGATACGACCCGCAACGTGACCGGTGACGCACAGATAGACTTCCAGCTGTTCTCGTCGATGCGAGCCGGTCTCAGGTGGGGTACGACTAGAGATCTCGTGTTTCCAGAGACGGTGATCTCGAGAAAGACGTTGGGAGTGGAAGCACTGCGCAGCCAAACGTTCGATTTTGACTGGACCATTCCGATCGCGAGTTGGCTCACGCCGCGTTATAGCTACCGGGCGACGTCCAATAGAAACCATAGTCGTGCGGCGAGCCGAAGCCTTGACAGCCTCGACCTTCGCGACTTTGGGGCGACGAGGAGTAAGTCCCTTACGGTCCAGTTCCGGGTTGTCGAGTTGGTCCGGGCTTTTCGGTCGTCTGGAGATGGGCGTGTCAGCGCTGCTAACCCAAGAGCTGATTGGTGGGCGCGATTCCTTGGTCCGATCCGCTTAGATCGTCGCCAGCGCGAGAGTGTGTTGTACGTTCAGGAAGAGGATGACCCGAGCTTTGGCTTCGGGTGGGGGTTCGGTAGCCTCGATAACGAAAGCGTCGAAAAGCCGCAGAGCTTCACTGAGAACGACGACTGGGGTCTGTCGACGACGCTGCAACC
>DAOWHI010000103.1 GCA_030641505.1 Gemmatimonadota bacterium
CGTGAGTTAATCAAGGCGGGGCTGGATAGGATTGGATTGATCTCGTGGCTTCGAGAGCCGCTTCGCGCAGCAGGACCCGTCGAGCTCGACTTGCCAAGACTGACAGTTGTGATAATGAACGACCGAAGATAGATGGCCGTCAGTATTGGCGGCATGATGGATCGTTCCCAGAGGCCAGCGGTATACTGATCGTCTCCCGCTCCCCGTGGGGGTCGCCAACGGCAAGCTCAAGAAGGAGGAGTGTGTGGACGGTACCCTGCGCCGGGTGGTTTTTCTCGTCTCTCTGGCGTCGATCGGTCTCACGTTCCTCCCCGTAGAGTCAGCGGCTCAAGCGGTGACCCAAGCTCAGGTCGACTCCCTGCGAGCCGAGATCGAGTTCCTCAGAGCGCAAATCGAAGCGTTGCGGGCCGAGGCTGCAGTCGATGATGCGGCCGCTGACACGACGGATGCGGTGGCCAAGCTGAGGGCAGCCGCTGAAGCGGCTGCAGCAGAGGCCGACACGCTGGGTGGTCCGGCCGCTCCGGAGCGCCAGGAGTTTGTCGGTCGACAGCGATCGCTCCAAGCGCTCAACCCCGAGATCAGCGTGACCGCGGACCTGTTCGCCGCGGTGGGAACCGAGGATCCCGACAGCGACAACTTCGTCGCGCGGGAGTTCGAGTTCGCGTTCCAATCCGCTCTCGACCCCTACTCGAGGGCCAAGATATTCGTCAGCCACGAGACCCCTGGCGCCGAGATCGTTCCGTTCATCGGAGAGGACGAGGAGGAAGAAGAGGGTGGTTTCGAAATCGAGGAGGGTTACGTCGAGTGGGTGAACCTCCCGGGCGGTTTCGGGCTCAAGCTGGGACAGTTTTTTCAGCAGTTCGGGGCACTCAATCGCTGGCATCAGCACGCGCTGCCGTTTCAGAGTCGATCGTTGCCGCACCTCGCGCTGATCGGCGAGGAGGCGCTGGCGCAAGCGGGAGTGTCGTTGCACTGGCTGGTACCCGTGTCGGGTGCGGGGACATACGAGGTCACGGTCGAAGTGAATCGAAGCTCCAACGAGGCGTTGTTTGGCGAATCGACGGGGCCCTCGTTCCTGGGCCACGTGAACGGTTTCTGGCAGCTCACCGAGGCGGTTGACCTCGATCTCGGGGTCAGCGCGCTGCTCGGCGATCACGACACGGAAGAGTCGAGCTACGATCAGCGGCTGTTCGGGATCGAAGGCGCACTCACCTGGGCGCCACCCGATCGATCGCGGTACCGTGGAGTCGTTATACGCGGAGGCGTGATGGTTCGCGATCCCGGGG
The DNA here is from genome assembly GCA_030641505.1 of Gemmatimonadota bacterium. GTDB lineage: Bacteria > Gemmatimonadota > Gemmatimonadetes > JACCXV01 > JAHWKZ01 > CAMYLR01. The sequence goes on from DAOWHI010000103.1 coordinate 1,287, forward strand.
ATGTGCCCGGCGACCTCGATGTTCGGGGCGCGACGGGGGCGTGGGTCAACGCCGAGGCTCGAATCTCTCGGAGCTGGTTGATCGGGGGGCGCTACGGTTGGGTCGAGGATCCGGAAGATCCGAGCGAGAGCGTGTGGCTGGCCGCGCCCACGCTCACCTGGTGGCAAAGCGAATGGGTTCGACTTCGGGCCGAGTACGATTTTCTCGATAGACCGAGCGGCTCGGATGGCCTGTTCGTCGTCCAGGCAACGGTGGCGGTGGGTCCGCACAAGCACGAGACATACTAGGTAGCATAGAGGGGAGATAGATCGATGGTCGACGTTCTCACGCTGACGCTGGCCCTAGTTGCGACGGTTCCGTTGCCACCGAACTCGGCGATTTCTGTGACGGCGGACCCTGAATCACGAGCGGCGATACGGGTCGTTACGACGCTGCCGGTCTACGCCACGTTGACGCGCGCGATCGGGGGTGACGAAGTCGAGGTCACATCGATCGCAAATCCCAACGAGGACGCGCATTTCGTACGGCCAAAGCCGAGCTTTGCGCTCGCCCTCCGACGGGCCGACATGTTCGTCACCACCGGCTTGGACCTCGAGCTCTGGGTTCCGACCCTGCTGGACAAGGCGGGCAACGCGAAGGTGAGCGAGGGCGGACGGGGGTACGTGACCGCCTATACGGGCATTACACTGCTCGATATCCCCTCCGCCGTGGATCGAAGCGCCGGCGACGTACACATCTATGGAAGCCCGCACTTGACGACCGATCCGCTCCGCGTCCTTCAGGTTGCGCAGAACATTGCCACCGGATTGAAACGCGTCGCGCCGGATCGAGCCGCGACTTTCGATCGCGGCTTGGCGCGGTTTCGTGCCGATGTTCACCGTCGTCTGTTTGGCTCTCGCCTGGTCGAGCTGCTGGGCGGTGAAACGCTGGAGCGGTTGACGCGGGCCGGCACATTGTTCCGTTTTCTCCGCGAGAACGATCTCGAAGGGACGCCGTTGATCGACGGGCTGGGGGGTTGGCTCAAAGCCGCGGAGTCGTTCCGCGGCCGGAGAATGATCTGCTATCACAAGAATTGGGCGTACCTGGAGGAACGGTTCGACCTGACGTGCGCCGACTACGTCGAGTCCAAGCCGGGCATCGCACCGACCCCCCGTCACGTGGCCGAGCTCATCGAGATGATGCAAGGCGAAGGTATCCGTGTGCTGCTGGCCGCGACACATTTCGACCGTCGCAAGGTCGAGTCCGTCGCCACCCGTGGCGGAGCGATTCCAGTGGTTCTGTCGCTTCAAACGCCCGCTGGATCGGGCGCCGGGGCGTACTTCGCGCTGGTGGACGGGTGGATCCGCGACATCGCTGACGCCTTCCAACGTACAGACAGCTAGCGACTCGTGCTCGACTTGATCATTACACCGCTGCTCGCCGCGCTCATTATTCTCGTCATGCACGCGTACCTCGGACTTCACGTGTTGTCGCGCGGGGTGATCTTCGTCGATCTCGCCTTTGCCCAGATCGCCGCGTTCGGGACCACCGCCGCGCTGCTGGCTGGTCTCGAGCATGGAACAGCGGGGTCGCTCGTGTTCGCTCTAGTTTTC
>DAOWHI010000021.1 GCA_030641505.1 Gemmatimonadota bacterium
CTTCAGTTTGGTCTCGAGAAGTTCCTCACCCCGCAGCTCCCGATAGGGTGCTTCCTCGAGAGAATCGAACTGGAGGTAGATCTCGAAGTAGGGTGCGTAGGACTTGAGTTTTTCGGCGAAGCCCGCCTGCCGCGCGATCTTCAAACCGTTGGTATTGACCATCAAGTGCTTGATGGGTCGGCGCCGCGCCGCATCGAGGATCTCGAAGAACTGTGGGTGGACGGTCGGCTCGCCGCCCGAGATCTGGATAACGTCGGGCTCCGTTTCGTTGCGCACCGCGGCGTCGAGCATCCCCTCGATCTGCTCGAGACTGCGGTGGCTCTGGCGCTCGGGACCGCTGTTGGCGTAGCAAGTCGGGCAGCGCAAGTTGCACTTGTCGGTCACCTCGATCAGGACCGTGCATCCGTGCTGCTCGTGGTCGGGGCAGATGCCGCAGTCATAAGGGCAGCCGTAGCGGACCGGCGTATTTGGCCGACACACCTGCTCGGGCGTCTTCAAGAACACCTCGCGCGCGCGGCGATAGTAGTCGATGTCGTCGGCCAGCAGGACGCGCTCTCCGCCGTGGTCGGGACACCGTTTGAGCATCCAGACGCCGCCGTCCTGAAAGACGATCTTGGCATCGACACGCCGGTAGCAGGCCGAGCAGATAGAGACAGCCGTGTCGTAGAACTGATAGGGGCGGAGCTTGTGACCCATGGGCGTATTGATAGGGTTAGAGGGTTACGCGGCGGACTTTTCCAGACGGTAGAGTCCCCCAACATGTCACTTTCTAGTAAGAACGTGCCCGGTGATGAAAATCTTCCCGCCGTACGTGATCTTGACCGTGTGTAATGCCCTCGGCTAGGCTTCGCAGTATGCGAGGCGACCAGTGAGATCACACGAGCGCACCCGTGCTCTGTTGCGCGCACCGAAGTTGACGCGGGACGTCGTCTTCCGGGGACGTTACGCTTTTGACTACGACATGATGCCGATGACCGTCAGTCGGATGTCGATGGCAAAACGACTCAACCTCCTCAAAGCCGGCACAAACCTCATCTATCGGCGCTTGACGCCTTGGAACATGCCGCTGCATATGCAGATCGAAATGACCAACTACTGCAACCTGCGCTGTCCGGTCTGTCCTGCGGGCATCAGAGCCGTCAAGCGAAAACCACAAGCCATGGATGTTGGCTTGTGCGAACGCCTGCTCGACGAAGTTGGTCAATACCTCCTGACGGTTTCGATGTGGGCTTGGGGAGAACCGTTGCTCCATCCCGAGCTACAGGAGATTCTTCGGGTGGTGCGCAAACACAACGTCGCAATCCTCCTCTCAACCAATGGCCAGAACCTAAATGACGACCGGGTGATCGAAGCGCTTACCCGTGAGCCACCTACGTATTTGATCGTTGCGATCGATGGTCTGACCGACAAAACAAACTCCGAGTTTCGGGTCGGTGCGAAGCTGGCACCGATTCTGGAGGGAGTCCAACGGATTGCGGAGATCAAGCAACGAGAGGGGCTACAGATCCCGGTGCTGCACATGCGATTCATCGTGATGAAGCACAATCAGCATGAAGTGCCCCGCCTGGCTGATTTCGCGCGCGGATACAACTTCGACCTGTTGACCTTTCGCACCTTGTCCATCATCGACTCGGGGTCGACCGAGACAACCCACCGCGACCTCGTTCCCGATCTCGACGATTTGCGGGCGTACGACTACCAGGACGGGAAACGAATCAAACGCGACGATTTCATCTGCCAGGAGCCGTTCTGGTTTCCAACCATGTTCGCCGACGGCACGGTCGTCGCCTGCGAGCAGGATTTCAACGCCCAACAGTCACTGGGGGTACTCTCCGAAAGCGTGTCTTTTGCGGATCTCTGGTTCGGTGATCGCGCCGCACGGGTTCGAAAAATCATTCGTGACGACCCCGACAGCCTGAGCTTCTGCTCGAATTGTCCGTACCGAGACCGCGACACATCCAATGTCAGCGTCAAAGCGGAGTTTCTTAACGGTGAGATCGACTATCCCAGTCTCGTCTCAGAACTGGCGTGAGCCTACTGCACCTCTGGATCGAAGTCATCGGAGATCCATACATCGGATTGGGTGTGTCCACCGAGACTCGTTACGCCGTTGAGGCTCGCCGTCGTGCGATCACCCGTTTCACCAGGCGGACGACGAAACGCAGCAGGATGAGGCTGACGATCAGCGTCAGAACGGCGCCACCCACCGCAAGTTTCGCGATGAGTGGCATACCCCACCTCGGCTTGAAGTTCACGGTGTTCGGCTGATAGAGCGAGGTGTCGACTTCCCCGCTGGTGTAGAACGTGGTAAGAAGGCGCCGCGTCGCTTCGGGTTGCAGGTAGTAGAGATCCCCAGTATGAGCGAATTCAGACAACACCACTTGCTCACCGTTCTCCAGCAGGGGCAGCAACTGAGTGCGCGCGTTCTGCGCCGGGGTGGAGACGTCGAGCGTACCGCTGAGCATGAGGGTCTCGACCGAGGACGGCTGCGCCGTGCGATACTCGTCGGGGATCTTGTTGGCCGGCCAGATGCCCGCTACGGCCCAGGCCATGGAAGAACCTGGTGAACCCAGGAGGTAAGGATCGGGTGTGACTTCGGCAACGTAGTCAGCCGCCGGATCAAAATCGTAGTCTGCGCTGAACGCCTTCGACGAGGTGTCTCCCCAAGCGAGGTCAGCCGGGAGCATGAACTTCATCGCAGCGGAGATGAGCGCCATACCGCTGTAGTCTCCCTCTGCGGCTGCGAGCCAGACGTCGAACGTGGACGCCGCGCCGCTGGTAGAGTATAGACCCATGAACGTGGCGAAGAGCGCAGCGTCACGATCAACAGAAAACACCAGCCAGCGCTCCGGCATGTTGTCCAGGGCCTTCTGTATCGAGGCCGCCAGATCGTCCGTGCGCGAAGAGCAGTACGCGTCTTCGGTGCATAGGGCCGCGTAGCGTAGGATCTGCTGTTCCAGGATCGCTCCGTCCCACCAGAAACGGCCCGGCGGATTCACCGCCACCATGGCGCTGCGATGGACTCGATCGGGATAACGCCAGGTGTAAATCTGTGCCAACCGGGTACCGTAACTGGCGCTCTCGAGGTTGATCCGCTCGTACCCCAGTCCTTGACGCGCGGTCTCCAGGTCATCCACGACTTCCAGGAGTGTGTAACCGGCCAGATCGACGCCCTCCGCGGTCAGTC
>DAOWHI010000280.1 GCA_030641505.1 Gemmatimonadota bacterium
GCGTCCAGCTCACCGGAGTCTGCTAGGCGATCCCGGCAGTATTCGCGCACCGTCTCTTGAAGCCGGTACCGCGCTTCCCCACCGCGGTCCTCTACCACTACCAGCGACTTGTCTACGAGCTGCGAAAGGAGATCCAGGATCTCTCCCTGATCGAGCTTTCCATCATCACCGGCGACAACCTGTTCTGCAGCTTCCAGCGTCCAACCACCGACAAAGATCGACAACCGTCGGAGCAGCGCCTCCTCGGCTTCGGACAAGAGGTCGTAGCTCCAATCGATTACGCCACTCAAGGCCTGATGCCGTTCCAGAACTGTCCTACCGCCTCCCGTCAGGAGACGAAAACGGTCGTCGAGCCGCTCTTCGATTTGCTGAATCGGCAGCACCTTGATCCGAGCCGCCGCGAGCTCGATGGCGAGCGGCATCCCATCCAGCCGATGGCACACCTGCACTACCGACCTCGCGTTATCGTTCGTCAGCTCAAAGCTCGGCTGAACGAGCTGAGCTCGATCGACAAACAACCGTATGGCTTCGTAACCAGCGGATTTGCCGAGCGAGCCGTTGCCTGCGAGCTCTTCCAATGTCGGCATCAGAAAAGGAGGGACGAGCCAGGTCGTCTCACCGTAAACCCTGAGAGTTTCTCGGCTCGTCGCGAGTATCGACACGTCGGGACAGGATCGGAGCATCGTCTCCGCGAGGCTGGCGCAGGATTCGATCAAGTGCTCGCAGTTATCTAGCACCAACAGGACATTTCGCTTCTCCAAGTGTGACAGCAGCAAATCGGTCGCGCTTCGACCGGGGTGTTCCCGAAGTCCGAGCGTCTGGGCTACCGACTGTGACACCAGTGCGGGATCAGTCAATGACGCGAGCTCGACATACCACACGCCACCGGAGTATCGCTCCAATACTTCTGCCGCGACCTGAAGCGCGAGTCGGGTCTTTCCACAGCCGCCAGGACCGGTCAGCGTCAGCAAACGCGAGCTCGACAGTAGCCCAGTGATCTCCTCGATGACCTGCTCACGACCGATAAAGCTCGTCAGCTGCAAGGGCAGGTTGTGCGGCAAGGCGTCCATGGAGGACAAGGACGGAAACTCCGACGGGAGCTCGGGATGTGACAGTTGGTAAACGTGGGTTGGGTGTTGGAGGTCTTTCAGCCTGTGCTGGCCCAGATCAAGCAGCGAGACATCGGGCGGCAGGTTGTCACGCACGAGGTCGTACACTGTTTCGGAGACCAGCGTCTGCCCTCCGTGACCTACCGATAGAAGCCGCGCCACCCGACTGAGGGCCGGGCCGAAGTAGTCCCCCCGCCGCTCGTCCGCCATGCCGGTGTGGAGCGCCATTCGCACTCGAATCGGATCGCTGGGGTCATCCCGCGCCCGAAGCAGGTCGATCTGCGCGCGAAGCGCAGCGCTCAGTGCGGCAGGGGCGGTATCAAACGCGGAGCAGAATGCGTCCCCGAGGGTCTTGAAGATGTAGCCGCCCTCTTCTACGATCGCCGTGCGCACGATCTCGTCGTGGCGACGGAGATCGGCTCGCATCCGCTCGGCGTTCTCTTCCCAGAGGCGAGTGCTGCCTTCGATGTCGGTGAACAGAAGCGTAACCGTGCCGGTCGGCCGGGTGGGTGGGGTTACAACCGTCCCGTCAGGTGAGGAACGGACACCTGCCATAAGCAATCGCCCTCGTCTGCTGCGTTTTTTTCCATTACTAGGATAGACCGGTGGCTAGCCTCCAGTCTGTAGGGGGGGCTTCGCCTCATCCCGTAGGGGTTATCCCGACACGCCTAGAGCGCGAACGAGACCGACCAGGCGACACCGCCATGTTTTGAGGCCACACCCAGTCGCAACGCCTGGAGCGATACCGGTTCCCACCGCTCCCCGGGAAGCGCCGCGCCGATGAGGGCTCCGATCCCACCACCGACTCCGGCCATCACGACCGATACAAGCACGACCTCGCCAGCCGAGCATCCATCGTGATGCCACCCCCACCACTCATCATCTTGAGCGGCGCACGCCGCACCGACCGCGAGACCAAAAGCGCCACCGATCGGAGCACCCCATTTGAGGCCCCGCACCGCGCCCTCGCCAGCGTTGCGCGACCGCCGCATGTCGAATCCCGCTAACCGATCGATCGGAACGCTGTTGATCTCGTTCGTCAACGATGAGC
>DAOWHI010000259.1 GCA_030641505.1 Gemmatimonadota bacterium
ATGCGACCAAAGCGGCGGCGGGGCTCGATCTGCGCGCGGCCGAGGCTCACCGGATCGAGCCCGGAGAGCGTCGGCTGATTGGCACTGGCTTCGCGATCGCTTTGCCATCCAGTTGCGAGGGCCAGATTCGACCGCGATCCGGGATGGCAGCTGAGCATGGCGTCACCGTTCTGAACGCCCCCGGAACCGTCGATGTAGACTATCGGGGCGAAGTGAAGGTCTTGCTGGTGAACTTGGGTCAAGAAGTCGTCGAGATCAATCGTGGTGATCGCATCGCACAGCTGGTCGTCGGACCCGTTTCGCGCCTCGACTTGGTTGAGGTCGATGCACTTTCCGAGACAACTCGGGGAGTCGGTGGCTTCGGGTCGACCGGTCGGTGAGCGCGCCGTGCTGAGTTTCCTCAGATCGAACGTCGGGCCGTTTCTGGCTAGCGAGGTGTCAGTTGATCTCGGTACCGCCAACACGCTCATTTACGTAAAGGGGCGAGGCATAGTCCTCAACGAACCGTCGGTCGTCGCCTTGGACGCGGACACGCGCGAGATCCTCGCGGTCGGGCTCGAGGCGAAGAAGATGTTGGGCCGAACGCCGGCTGGAATCAACGCCGTACGACCCCTCAAAGACGGCGTAATCGCTGATTTCGAAGTGACTGAGAAGATGCTTCGTGATTTTCTGAAGCGCGTGTTGCGAAATCGCCTCATGCCGATACGCCCGAAGGTTCTCATCTCAGTTCCCAGCGGTATCACCGAAGTCGAGAAGCGGGCTGTCCGAGATAGCGCCGAGTCAGCCGGCGCAAAGGAGGTGTACCTGGTCCCCGAGCCGATGGCGGCCGCCATTGGTGTTGGCCTTCCGGTCGAGACACCAACCGGTAACATGGTGATCGACATCGGCGGTGGAACCACCGAAATTGCCGTTATCGCGCTGTCTGGTATTGTGAGCGATATGTCGATCCGGGTTGGCGGCGATGAGATGGATGAAGCGATTCAGCACTTCGTAAAGCAGGACTACAACATCGTGATCGGAGAGCCTACGGCGGAGCAGGTGAAGATGACGATCGGCTCGGCGTATCAATCGGTCAACGGAGACGAGGTCATGGACGTGAAGGGGCGCGACGTCGTGACCGGGATCCCGAAGACGGTTCGAGTGAGCTCAGCCGAGATACGTGACGCGATCCAGGAGCCGATCATGGCGGTGGTTGATGCTGTCCGGCAGGCGCTCGAGCGGACCCCGGCTGAGCTGGCGAGCGATATCGTCGATCGCGGTATCGTGATGACCGGCGGTGGCGCCCTGCTCCGAGGACTCGACTCGCTACTGCTCGAGAACACCAACCTTCCCATCAACGTCGATGAGGAACCGCTGACCTGCGTGGTCCGCGGTACCGGTCGGATACTAGATGACCCGGACAAGTATCGCGGCGTGCTCTTCCTGAGCGGCCGCAACTGAATCCACGGCTCGGCGTTGGCTGATGCCGTTACTACCCCCTGCTCGCCGCGCTGAAGCCATCGCCATCACTTGTGTGGCGGCGTCACTGGTCCTATTGGCGCTCCCCGATTCGCGCCAAGCCGCGCTCGCCCGTTCGGTCAATCACGTCGTAATGCTGCCCGTGTCTCGGGTTCGTGAGGTGTTTGGCGGATACCTGCGACTGAGAACCGAGAACACGCAACTCAGGCGTCAGCTTCAAGGAGCACGAGTCGAGCTCTCGGACACCGAGGCGGTTCGGTTGCAGAACCGAGAGTTGAGGAGCTTGCTCGGCTTCGCAGACCACTTGCCGGTAAACCTTACCGCCGCCAGGGTGATCAATCGTGATTTCATGGCGGCACCAAGCGTGATGATCGTTGACGCCGGTCGTGCCGATAATGTCACTGAGAACCTGCCTGTGGTAACCGATCGTGGCCTGGTGGGTAAAATCGTTTCGGTTGGGCAGGGTACAAGCGAAGTCATGTTGTACACACACCCGGATTTCAGCGCCAGTGCCCTGTTGCTCGGTGGCGATCATCTCGAGTACGGGATCGTGCGCCCGAACGCGGCGGGTCGATTGCAGTTGTTGTTGCCTTTGAGAGCGCGCTCCGAAACCGGTGATCGAATCGTAACATCGGGCTACGGAGGTGCCTTTCCGCGGGGGATCCCAATCGGACAAGTCACCGCGAGCCAGGAGGACCAGCGACTGGGGTTGCAGCAGATCGATCTGGTTGAACCCGGGGTTGATCTGGGTTCGTTGACGGTGGTGTTTGTGCTCATGCGGGACTCCTCACGAGACGCCTCGGCGGGGGATAGTTTGCGACTGTTCTGGCCGGGTTACGCCCACCCGCCGATGGCGGGCGATCGGCTGGGTGGTAAATCATCGGCTGTCGGAGGTGACCCGATCGCGCCGGCTGAAGCCAACAGCGACTCGTTGTGACCGATTCGATCGGGCCCACGGGTGCTCAACCGCTTTCGCGCCAACGATATGCAACGTTTCTCGCTTTTTGCCTGTTGGCGGCGATCGTGCTCGAGGATCCACTGGCGATCGGCGGTGCGCGGCCAGATTTTGTGCTCATCGCGCTCACCTATGGCGCTCTGGCGTGGCAAGCCCAAGCCGGGGCGCTACTGGGTTTTGCGCTGGGCCTCTTCCGCGACGCGCTCGTGTTGTCGCACTTCGGGTTACACGCGCTGGGGATGACCGTCCTCGGGTACGGCCTGGGCAAGTCGCGTGAGACCCTCTACCTCACGACCCGCGGGGTTGATCTTGCCCTGATAGCGGGGGCCAAGCTCGTGCTCGACGTGCTCATCCTCGGGGCAGCTGCTTCGGGCACATGGGAGGCGTTTGAGACGCGGTTCTTCTGGGAGAGCCCGCTCAGCGCCGCCTATACTGCCCTCGTAGGAGTGCTCTGCAAGCGCCTGCTCCTGGGCCGCTAGGCGCCCAAGCGTCGACGGCGGCGCGAAGTTTGCCTCCCGTTTAATGTAGGCCTAAGTTCGGGCTCTTAAAGCTTTTCCAGATGTTCGGGGGGTATTGAAAACCAGTTTCACTCCGCAATCGGGCGCTCCGTTCGATCCGGAGAACCGTAACCAGCGCGGGCTCCTGGCGCGAGTCGGTCTGCTTGCGGTTTTCGGGATCCTGCTAGCGACTTTCTTCCGGTTACAAGTCGTGGAGCACGCCTCGTATGTTGAGCGCGCGACCAGCAACCAAGTGCGGACGATTCCACTACCAGCGCCTCGCGGTTTTATCTACGATCGCGACGGCGACGTTATCGCTGAAAATGTACCGGCATATTCCGTTTCGCTCCTTCCGGCGTCGGTCGAGGAGCTAACAACATCGATAGACAAGATCGGATCGATTCTCGAGCTCGACGAGCACGAGATCGAAGCCTTAACGCGTCAGTACCAACTCGCACCCGGCCAACCGATTTTGCTCGATGACGATCTTGACTACCGCACACTTTCGAAGCTCGAAGAGAAGCGCAGTCAAGTCCGCGGGTTGTTGCTTCAACCGAAGCCACGGCGCGTCTATCCGTACGGTCGTGCGACAGCTCACCTCATCGGCTATGTCGCGCAAATCGCCGAAGCCGAGTTGTCGGAGCTCAAGGAGCAAGGATACGCGCCCGGTGACATCGTAGGAAAATCCGGCATCGAGCAGATGTATGAGACCGAGCTCCAAGGCCAGAAGGGCGCGGAGTACCGCGAGGTGGATGTTCGGGGTCGCTGGATAGGGCCATGGGTAGAAAAGCCATTCGACCCTCCAAAACGTGGCCAGGACCTGACACTTACGGTCGACCTCGATCTCCAACGCCGCGCCGCGGAGCTGTTCCCGAAGGACAAGCGGGGCTCGGTGGTGGCGCTTGATCCCAACACTGGCGATGTGCTGCTGCTGTACTCGCACCCGACGTTTGAACCCAATGTTTTCAGTGGCCGGTTGACCTCCGAGGCTTGGAATCAACTCGCGAACGACGCGTCGAAACCGCTTCTCAATCGGGCGATTCAGGCACGTTACGCCCCTGGATCGGTCTTTAAGTTGGCGACCGCGGCGATGGCGATGTCGCTTGGCGTTGTGAAGGTGGACGAATACGAGGATGTTCCGTGTCGAGGTGGGTATCAGTTCGGCCGCCGCTGGTTCGGTTGTCATGCTGTTCACGGTTGGGCCACGCTGCAGGACGCAATTATCACCTCGTGCGACACGTACTTCTATCAGTTAGGCCTGGCTCTCGGGCTGGAGGAGATCACGCGGATTGGGTCGGGGTGGGGCTTTTCCGGGCTCACCGGTGTCGATCTCCCGAGCGAGGCGGAGAGCCTGTATCCAACCTCCGCGGATTGGTATGACGAGCGTTACGGTCCTGGAGGGTGGGGTTCCGGCGTGATTCTGAACCTCGCGATTGGTCAGGGTGAGATCGCCTGGACGCCACTCAAACAGGCGCAGGTCGTTTCCGCACTGGTCAATGGGGGCAAGCTCTGGACGCCTCGGATCCGCGCCACGAATCGGCCGCCCTGGTCGGTCGGGACGCTACCGCTGTCTAGCGATCAGTTCGAGATCCTACGAGCGTCGCTGACCGGGGTGGTGAACGACTGGCGAGGGACAGCTTTCCATCGCGCACATACGGTTCCGCTCCGCTACACGATCGGTGGCAAGTCGGGCACCGTTGAACACAACGGTGGTACCGCTCACGGTTGGTTCGTGGCTGCTGGTCCGATGGAGCGACCTCAGATCGTGGTCGCGGTGATTGTCGAAGAGGGGCGCAGTGGTTCGGCCCAGAGCCCGATCGCGATCGACCTCGTACAAAGTTATCTCGACGGTCGCAATGGCTTGGTTCCGGACGAAGCCGGCCCGCCGCCGCCGATCGCGCTTGGCGAATCGGTCTCGAGCGTCGAGTAACGGCGGTGGCCCAGCTCGCCAGCAGTCGACTCACGAGTCCCCACAACTGGTACCTGCTCGGCTTGGCCGTCACGTTGTCGCTCAGTGGCTTGGCGATGCTTTACTCGACCGGCCAGACTGCGTCGACCGCGAACTCAGAGTTCTGGCAGTACCAGGTCATATGGCTATTCGTCGCGCTAATCGCGTACGCGGCAGTCGGTGTGCTTCCGTTGCGGTTTGTGGAGCAGTCCAGCTGGCTCATCTACGGGGTGGGCGTGCTTGCGTTGATCGTCGTGCTGGCGTTCCCAGCAATCGGTGGAGCGCGATCTTGGATTCGGTTCGGCAGCATCGGTTTCCAGCCCTCGGAGTTCGCCAAGTTAGGGGCGATTCTCGTGGTCGCGCGATGGGTCGCGTCTCTCGAACACCCGCCGCGTAAGCTGTCGGAACTGGCGATACCGGCGTCTCTG
>DAOWHI010000248.1 GCA_030641505.1 Gemmatimonadota bacterium
CTCACGAGGGGAGGCTTCGTGTACCGGCTGGTTGTCCAACACGAGCATCAACACCAAGAAACGATACTCCAGTCGATCGCCCGAATGGAGAACTTCGTGTACGAGCCAGCCTACGGTGATCGATTGCCAAGCGCACCGCTGCCACCCGACACGGAAATGGTCGTTATTCCTTCGGGGTCATTCCCTATGGGTACCAATCGAGACGCGGACACGTACGACAACGAGCGGCCCGCGCACTGGGTCGATGTCGAGGCATTCTGGATCGACACCGCCCCGGTCACAGCGGGGCAGTTTCTTCAATTCGTCGACGGGGGTGGCTACGAGCGGCGCGAATGGTGGTGCGACGAAGGATGGACATGGCGGATAGAACATCAGATCAAGCAACCGCTGGGTTGGCGCCGCTCAGCAATCGGCTGGGAGGTCGTTGAATTCGGACGCCCCGAGCCATTGGTCCCCGCGCGACCCGTACAGCACGTTTGCTGGTATGAGGCGCGTGCCTACGCACGCTCGGTATCAAAGCGATTGCCAACCGAAGCCGAATGGGAAAAGGCCGCTGCGTGGGATCCCGAAGCGCGGCTCGCTCGCCGTTTTCCGTGGGGCGACAATCAACCCGAAGCGCATCACGCCAACCTCGGTGCTGAGATCTTCGGTCCCGCCCCCGTCGGTGCGTTCCCTGCCGGCCGTTCCTTCTATGGTTGTCACCACATGGTGGGCGACGTCTGGGAGTGGACGGCCAGCGAGTTGGACGGCTACCCGGGCTTCGAGGCCTACCCCTACCCGGAATACTCCGCAATCCACTTCGGCCAGGGCCACCGTGTCCTTCGCGGAGGCTCATGGGCCACCGGTCTATCGGTAGCTCGGAACACCTTCCGCAACTGGGATCTTCCCGAGCGGCGACAGATCTTCGCCGGCTTCCGCTGCGCCCGGGACGCTTGATCCAACCCGGAGAACTCGCCAAACGACTGGCAGGAGTACCACTCGACATCGAAGAGTGTCGGATCGAGATCGGCTCAGTGCCGGCGGTCGGTTACTACGGTGGAGCTCCCAGACCCACCGGCACCGTCGTACTGATCGGGGGTGGATACCTCGGCCGCGGCGAAAACGTCGATTGGACACCCGAGGACCAGGCAACTTTCAGGGACACCGTGCAAGACGCGATTGCCACCGGCCGCACGACGGTCGGTGAGCTCAGTGAGCAACTGGAAGGGGGCTTGGTCGCACACCACCGGGCCGCGATCGAGGCGGCGGCCATCGACTTGGCGTTGCGTCAAGCCAAAAGCAATCTGTTTGCAATCGCCGCGCTGCCGGCAGAGCCGGTGACCTTCTGTTGGTCGATCGGTCACGACCTGTCGAAAACCGTCGGCGGACCGCTGGCAGCGGTGCGTACGATTCTGAAGGCTGAGCCAAACGCCACCCTCAAGCTCGACATCCCGGTCGACGGATGGCCGGAAGCAACATGGTCCGAGTTGGCTGCTATCGATCGAGTGAGGATCGTCGACTTCAAGCGTCAAGGCACAGGTCACTCTGTGGCGCTCGCGCATCAGTACTTGCCAGAGGCCTGGTTAGAAGATCCACCTTTGGAAGCGCTCAGCGACAGCAGCCAATCGAGTGCATGGGCCGAGCGAGTCGCGGTGGACGGTTATGCAGCGCGAATCGCTGACTTGGCTGCGCTCACTTTTCGACCCGCGGCGATCAACGTCAAAGCGCCCCGCATGGGCGGCCCGCTCGAAGCGTTGCGCTGTCTTGACCTATGTCGTCAGAATGGCTGGACCGCGTACATCGGAGGCATGTTTGAAGTCGGTCCCGGTCGACCCCAGGCTCGCGTGCTCGCTTCGCTGTTTACCAGCCGCCAATGGAACGACTTGGCACCCATGCGGCTTTGCGATTCGGATCCCTATCCAACGAGTCCGTTGCCGATATCGTCCGACCCCCAAGGCTTTGGGGAATCGGTTTCCCAGACCGACTAGCTTGCGGCCCCAGGCCGAGGTGTCGCACCCTCCTCCATGATCCGACGCGCGAAGTGATCGATCTCCATCGATCCCAGTTCCCCTTCCACGTGGGATCGAACGCTTACATGCCCGATCCCCAGCTCGCGCTCACCGACGATGACCATGTACGGGATCTTCTGGATCTCTGCATCCCTCACCTTGTAACCCACTCCCTCTCTCCGATCATCCACGTGCACTCGGATCTCGTGGCGACGCAGATGAGCGGCAACGCTCTCAGCGTAATCGTTGAACTGGTCGCTCACCGGAATGATGCGCACCTGCTCGGGCGCTAACCACGTGGGAAACGCTCCTCCATAGTGCTCAATGAGAACACCCAAGAACCGTTCGATCGATCCGAGGATCGTTCGATGGATGACAACCGGTCGTTCCTCACTCCCGTCAGAGGCGGTGTAGTGCAGGTCGAAACGCTCCGGCAGGTTGAAATCCAACTGGATCGTCGCCAACTGCCACTGGCGCCCTAGTGCGTCCGTGGCCTGAAAGTCGATCTTCGGTCCGTAGAACGCCCCCTCGCCAGCGCTGATGGTGAACTCCCGCTCGTTATCGACCAATGCCTGTTCAAGCACCGTCTCGGCCCGATCCCACACCTCATCGGTACCGATATACACGTCCGGGCGAGTCGAAAGCTCCACCGCGATCTCAAAACCGAAGACATCCCCAAGCACGAACTCTACGAGTCCAAGCAACGACGTTACCTCGGCCTGAATCTGATCGGGCGTGCAGAAGATGTGTGCGTCGTCTTGAACGAACGTACGTACGCGCAGAAGCCCGCTGATGACGCCTGATTTTTCGTATCGGTGCAATCGACCGAAATCCGTATACCGGATCGGTAGGTCCCGAAACGATCGCTTGCGACTCGCGTACACAAACGTCGACGCCGGGCAGTTCATCGGTTTGACCGCCATCTCGCGGTCATCCGCAGTGGTGAAGTACATGTGCTCGCGGTAGTTGTCGTAGTGTCCTGACCGGTGCCAGAGTTCTACGTCGTAGATCTGCGGGGTGATGATTTCGTCGTGCGGCCACTCAGTTGCGAACAGTTCGCGCATGAAGCTTTGTAGCCGGTTGTAGATCCAGGCGCCCTTGGGATGAAAGTACGGGCTCGCCGGTGCGTTGGGATGAAACGAGAAAAGGTCCAGCTCGCGACCAAGCCGACGATGATCACGCGTTTTGGCGGCCTCGATCCGCTCCAGGTGCTGCTCCAGCTCAGCTTTGTCGAAGAAAGCGGTCCCATAGATCCGGGTGAGCATCTTGTTCCGCTCATCGCCACGCCAATAGGCCCCGGCGGTAGACAACAACCGAAAAGTCCCCAACTTGCCGGTGGCCGGCACGTGCGGGCCGCGACAGAGGTCGATCCACTCCCCCTGGCGGTACAGCGTCAAGGTCTCGTCCGTGGGTAGGTCCTCGATGATCTCGATCTTGTAGGGCTCATCGAGCTCACGAAACAGCGCCACCGCCTCGTCGCGGGACACGACTTCGCGAGTGATCTCCAGATTCTCCTTGGCGATCTTGGCCATCTCCGCCTCGATCGCCTCGAAATCTTCCGGTGTGAACGGCGGGTCGCGATCGAAATCGTAGTAGAAGCCGTCGGCTATGACGGGACCGATCGTCACTTTAGTTTCGGGCCACAGCCGCTGAACCGCCTGGGCCATGAGATGGGCGGTAGAGTGACGAAAGATACCGAGTGCCTCGGGGTCACGGCTGGTCAGGATCCGGAGTTGGGAATCGCGCTCCAGCGGTCGACCTAGGTCGTAGGGTTGCCCGTCGACCTCCGCCGCCAACGCCGCCCGAGCGAGACCGGAGCCGATCCGGCTTGCGACGTCGAGCGGCGTTGAACCGGCGGCCATGTCAAGTGTGGCCCCATCCGGCAGAGCGACGGTCGTGGTCTTTTCGTTGGTCATGGGCTGGCGAAGCTACGCGGCGTTTCTAGGACCGGCAAAACAGGTTCTCCGTTTAGTCGCACTGATCCACTTCGGTGGCAGCTTCAGCTGAGATGCCGGGACCGAGCCAGCCCCAACGCGCGAAATCCACCCGTCCGTCGAGATCGAACTTGACGCCCTCCCGCTCGAGCAGGGCGCGCTGAAGCTCTGGCGGAATCCCGACCTTGCCGATTGAGATCTCCCCATGCACGTTGATTATCCGCTGCCAAGGGACATCAGCGTCTTCCGGAAGCGCGTGGAGCGCCCACCCCACGGTCCTAGCCGCTCTGGGTTTGCCGCATAGCGCCGCTATGTGACCATAGGTTGCCACTCTCCCGCGAGGGACACGTCGAACCATCGCGTAGACGTCTTCGTAGAACGACGATCTAGATCGTCTGGGCTTGGCGGGAGTCACCGGGGCATGCCCCGTAGATTGTCGACAAACGACGAAAACGGCGCGTCGTCAGGCTTCCCGAACGACGCGCCCGAAGAGTCCTTCCATTACAGAGTCTGGTGGAGCTGATCGGGATCGAACCGACGACCTCCTGAGTGCGATTTTGGATACGCTTGTTCCGCCTGTTACCCAAGGTACCCTAGGTTACCAAGAATCAAGGGGTTCGGCGAAGTCATGTTTCCCCTCGTGGCTTCACGTAAACATCGTTTATCACACGTCTGTGACTGTTTGTGACTGCGGCTCAAGTGCAGAGATTAGCTCCCCCCTGTGCGAACGCCGGGGGTAGACCTAATGGCCCCACCAATCAATCCCGGGTAAACTCGCAATTCACCCA
>DAOWHI010000196.1 GCA_030641505.1 Gemmatimonadota bacterium
GCTCCGGTTGACCCTCCTGGACTCAAAGCGGACCAGCCCGCACAGTGGGACAGTGGCGCATGCGCCATGAGCTGGCAGGTCGGGCAGACCGCCCGCAGTAGCGGAGCGCTCCACATCGGACTATCTCAAACCTGAAGATGACTACCACGGTGATCCTACTTCCCGCACGGCCTGCGCATCCCACGCCCAGTCAATGGAGCCTCGTGATGGTCGGAGTCCAGGACCCGAATGGCTGACTCGGCATCCAGAGGCACAGCGGTTCAGGTCCAGATCGCTGGCGAGCCCGAGCGCGAATTCGACGACTCTTTCACCATCGGGCGCGGGCCCGAGAACGACATCGTCTTCGATGATGATCTGGTGAGTACGCGCCACGTCGAGGTCGTTCTTACCGATGGCAAGTGGCAAATCCAGGATCTCGGGAGCACGAACGGGACTCTCATCGGGGGGAAGCGCATAGAACGGGTTCCGTTGCGCGGACCCGTCGAAATACGTCTCGCCCACAATAATGGGCCGACTCTTCGCCTGACGCCCTTCGACGTGGGTCACAAGCCCGGCGCCGAGCCACGCGACACCGCAGTACCAAGCCTTTCAGACAGTCGGATCGTCGACCGCTATTTTGGCGATGAGACCCCCGTGAACATGAGCGACCGCACCGCCATGATGCGCCGGGTCGTGAAACAGCAGCAGCGGAAGCAGTCGAAGAAGTACCGAATCGCCCTCGGGGTCCTGGCCGTAGTGGCCGTCGCCATCGCCGGGTTCGCGTATCGGCAACGTCATGAAGTCGAGCAGCAGCGGGCCACTGCCGCTGACCTGTTCTACAAGACGAAGGCGCTCGAGCTCGAGGTCCGCCGCCTCCAGCTCAGTGCGGGGGACCGAGCGTCGTATCGAGAGCTCCGGGCTGAGCTCGAGCAACAGTATCAGGACTTTGTGGAAGCGCTCGGTATCTACAGTGACGACACGAGCGAAGAAGTCCGACTCATCTACCGCATCACCCACCGGTTCGGTGAGTCAGAGGTAAACGTGCCGCCCGAGTTCGTGGATGAGGTGCTCCAGTATATCGAGCGCTGGCAACGATCAGGCGATTTGAGCACGATCATCGCTCGCGCGAGCCGAAATGACTACGGACGTCGGATCGCGGAGATCATGCTGGAGCACGGGTTACCACCCGAGTTCTTCTACCTCGCCCTCCAGGAAAGTGCGTTCAGGGTAGATGCCGTCGGTCCGCCGACAAATTCGGGGTTCGCCAAGGGAATGTGGCAGTTCATCCCGACGACGGCGCGCAACTACAGACTCCAGATCGGTCCGCTCGTAGCCCAACCGAGGCCCGATTCGCTCGACGAACGGCACGATTTCGAGAAGTCCACCCGCGCGGCAGCCCGCTACCTGCGCGACCTCTACACAACGGACGCGCAGGCATCCGGCCTGCTCGTGATCGCTTCGTACAACTGGGGCGAGACCAGGGTGCTTCGCCTCATCCACCAGATGGAGGAAAGCCCCCGCGAGCGCAACTTCTGGAACCTGCTCTCGCTCCACCGAGACCGCATCCCTCAGGAGACATACGATTACGTGTACCGCATCGTGGCCGCAGCCGTGATCGGCGAGAACCCCGGTCTGTTCGGGTTTGACTTCGAGCCGCCTTTGCCGCCCGTCGGGCGGGCGGCGACCCGGGTCGAGTCTGAAAGTGAGGCGCTCGCCGTCCTGAAGTGAGCGGGCTCCGATCCGGACCCGGCGCGTCGGGGAGGTTGCAACAGAGGGCGGCGGAATCGCCTCCGCCGCCCTCTTCGGAACTCTCGCTCAGGATCGTGCAAGTGACATGTCCTGCAACGGAGGGCCGCGGGTTCCCTCAGGGCGTAATGGCTACTGTCTGTGGTCGGGGCCTCACAGCCGGGGTATCAATCACCGTCCCGCTAGCCACATCGATGACCGATGCCGAGCCGCCCGCCCCTTCAATGACCCAGACGTGAGCGTCATCGGAGGTGATGGCGATCCCGAGCGGGTTCGACCCTACCGACACCGTGGTGAGTAGCTGGCGGTTGGGCACGTCGATCACCGCGACCTCGCCCTTGTCGAGGAGCGTCACGAACGCCCGCTGGCCGTTAGAAGTGATCACGATTCCGAATGGACGCCCTGGTACGGGAATCGAGGCCTCTTGGATGTTGGTCACCAGATTGATCACTCCCACGGTGGTTGGAGGCTGACTGTTGGTGACGTACGCAAACGAACCGTCGATCGCCAGCCGACGTGGATCGTTCCCAACCGGTATCGTCGCGACAACGGTGTTCGTCGTTAGGCTGATGACAGCGACACTGTCCACGGTGCTAAGTGCGACGTAGGCGAAGGAATTGCTCATCGCCACTCCCTGTGGCCCAGTCCCCACAGGCACGGTGGCAACCACCGTCCTGCTACCCACATCGATCACCGAGACGTTGTGTGACCCGCGATTCGCCACATAGGCGAAAGCGCCATCTTTCCGGAAAGCCACGCCCAGCGGGCTAGTTCCGACTTGGATGTCCTGAAC
>DAOWHI010000138.1 GCA_030641505.1 Gemmatimonadota bacterium
GCGGCTTCGACCGAGTCGGCGAGCATCACAACCGCGGTCTCCTTCGACCGTGGTCGCGGCCCCGGGTACACGAAATCGCTCGCCATCCGGTCAGGACCTCGCCCTTGCTGCTCGGCCTTGTGCCAGAAATACATCAGGCGAGTCGTGCCGTGGTGCTCGCGAATGAAGTCGATGACGTCTTCTGGAAGACCCGCTGCGGTCGCCATCTCTATGCCGTCGTGAACGTGGCGAGAGACGATCCGAGCACTTGCCTCGGGGCTCAGCGAGGTGTGAGGGTTGACTCCCCCGCGTTGGTTTTCGGCGAAGTATTCCGGCCGCATCACCTTTCCGATATCGTGATAGTAGGCACCAACCCGGGTCAGGAGCGAGTTGGCCCCAATGCCCTCGGTCGCAGCCTCGGCGAGGTTGCCGACGATTATTGAATGATGGTACGAACCCGGCGCCTGGAGATTCAGCTCCCTCAGCAGCGGTCGGTTGAGATCGGCGAGCTCGAGCAGTGTGAGATCGGTGGTCCGACCGGAAGCCCACTCCAGAACGGGCAATAAACCCATCGCGAGGAAGACCGCCAGGCCGGCACTCAGCGCGCCCCAACCCAACGCGACACCGAAGTCTCCCCAACCCCAGAATTGGGTCAGCCCCAGAGCAGCGAGCGCGATTGCGTACCCCACGATAATGAACAGCAGGGTCTCGTAGAAGTGTGTCCTCCGGCGGATGCGGCGCACGCTCCACGCACCTGCTAATCCGCAGACGATGCCCGTCCACAACAGCGGAAAGCCGGGTTCCACCTGCGCGCTTAGGTAGACGGCACTGAACAGGGTAAACGCCACGCTCAGCCGAGCGTCCCAGAGGATCGCCACCATCACCGAACCGAACGCAATCGGAGCTGCGTACACGGGGATCGCTTCAACGCGATCGAACACGGCCGCCAACCCGGCCACCAGCGCCCAAATCATCGTTAGGACGCCGACGGCACGATAATCTCCAAAGACATCGCCCCGGTACATGAACAGGAAGAAGCCAAACAAGAACAACAGCACGACCCCGATGAACAACGATCCGAGCGCCGCACGTACGTCGTCCACCGTGATCCCGCCGCGGCGACGATTCAGCTCATCCGACAGGCTGCGGAGCTTCTCGGCCTGCTCCGGGCTGACGCGGGTATGCTCGGCGACGACCAGCTCCCCTTCGAGCACCTCGCTCTTCACCGGGCTCACCGTTCGTCGCGCCTCTGAGCGGCGCAGCGCAGTCAACGACGGATGTGGTTCGAGATTGGCAGGAATGACAGCCGGCAACAACTGCTCGGCGATACGCTGGACCGCTGGGTCCTCAATCGGTGACAATCGTCTCAGCGCCGGGATCTCGGCACCGGGTCGCAAACCGATGATCTCGGATCGCGGTGTCACTCCCTCGCTTCCATCCGGTCGCAATACTGAGATCTGAGTGCCCGGGTTTCGACTCAGATCGGCGGCTTGCAACATGAGGTGTTCGACGTAAACCGCTGGCAGCACCTGACGCGCTAGCGAGCGGATCTCTGCACGGACGCGGGGGTCGGTCAACGCTCTCTGCTCGGAGGGTCGCAACCCTACGCTTCGGCCGTTGACCCGATTGAGTTGTGCAAGCTCGGCCGCACTCGGGGAATCAACTTCGAATCGGCTCAGATAAGCGTCGAGCTCGGCCACAGCCGAGTCCGCCAGCGCCGGCTCGTGCGAGAAAACCGGCGGGACAGAGATCGCTGCCCGCTCCTGCAACTCCTCCAATTCGCTTTCATCTCGAAGAACCGGGAAATCGAACGGCGCCAACACATCCTCGGAAGCCACCACCCCCACCCGAACGGCAGGCACCTCGTAGCCGCTCTCTGGCGGAAAGAGGATCAGCGTCAGCAGCGCGATCACCATTACAAGACCCAAGCGGAACGTCAGTCCGCGTGGAGATTGGGCATCACGGCCCGACTTCCATCCATCACGAAGCACGGTCAGCCTGTGAACCAGGCGGCTCCAGTGACTGGCGCTCACTTGTCCCGCTCCGGGTCGGTTGGCACCAACTTTTCGTAGGCCGTGATGATCTTCTGGACGAGTGCGTGACGGACCACATCTTGGGCTGTCAAATAGACAAACTCGATGCCGTCGATCCCGGTCAGAATGTTTTCAATCTGAAGTAGACCCGAAAACTCTGCTGGTGGTAGATCGATCTGTGTTTTGTCACCGGTAATGACCGCCCTCGAGTTGAGCCCCAGACGCGTCAGGAACATCTTCATCTGACGAGTGGTCGAGTTCTGCGCCTCGTCAAGGATCACGAACGCATCCGCCAACGTTCGGCCACGCATATAAGCCAGCGGTGCGATCTCGATTACACGGGTCTCGATGTAGCGACGCACCCGATCTCCCGGAAGCATGTCTTCGAGCGCATCGTACAGCGGTCGGAGGTACGGATCGACCTTCTCCTGCAGGTCACCCGGTAGAAAACCGAGCGTCTCACCGGCCTCCACAGCCGGCCTCGCGAGGATGATGCGGCGGACCGCGCGCCGTTGAAGCGCATCGATCGCCATCGCGACGGCCAAATACGTCTTGCCGGTGCCCGCCGGACCGATCGAGACCACGATGTCATTCTCGGTCATCGCCGCCAGGTAGGATTCCTGTCCTGCAGTCTTGGCGCGAATGATCTTCTGCGTGCCGCGAATCGCTACCCGCTCAGCGCCCGCAGAAGACGGAAGCTCGACCGCGCCAGCTTCTAATCCATCATGAAGACGGCGGATGTCCTCCACGTCGAAGCCAGCACCCGTTTGCACCAGCTCGATCAAGTGTTCGATCAGCCCTATCGCACGGGCCACGGCTCGATCGCCACCACGGACGCGCAATTCGCCTGCGCGAACGACCATGCGCGTTCCACTGAGATTCTCGATCAGCTTGAGGTTTTTGTCTTGTGTTCCGAAGAGCGCCAGCTGATCGACGCCGTCCAGCCGGATAGCCTGGCTGCGGGAAGAGGCTTCAATAACCACAACTAGATAGATAAGTTAGCCAGCGCGGTCGCGTCTCGTCAACCCGAGGTCTCGGGCTCATCCACGCGAATATGCAACTCGGCGAGGTCGCTCTCGTCCGCGATCGACGGCGCCCCCTCGAGCAACGCGCTGGCGCTCGTGGTCTTTGGGAATGCGATTACCTCACGTAGGCTCGCGGCGCCCGTAAACAGCATCGCAATACGGTCGAGCCCGAGCGCGATTCCGCCGTGCGGCGGCGCGCCGTGCTCCAATCCCTCGAGCAGGAAGCCGAACTTCTCTTGGGCTTCTGCTCGGTCGATGCCCAACATCTCGAAAGCGCGCTCCTGCACCTCACGCTGGTGAATACGAATCGAGCCGCTACCGAGCTCGTAACCGTTGAGAACCAGGTCGTAGGCCTCCGACTCGATCGTAAGCGGGTCATCGGCACCCAACGTCACCAACCCACCCCGCGGCGCGGTGAACGGGTGATGGCTGGGCTCCAGCTTTCCATCATCACCCCGCTCGAACAATGGAAAGTCGACGATCCACAAGAGTCGCCACGGGGATCGATCGTCAACCCAATCACGCTCGGCAGCGACATGAAGTCGCAGCTCCCCGAGTGCCGCTTGGGCCGCGCGCTCTTCACCAGCCACGACGAGCAGCAGATCACCGGGTTCAACGCTCGCGATCTCCCCAGCCGCGTCCCAATGCGTCCGGTCGACGAACTTGTCAACCGCGGTTCGCCAATCGTCGGCGTGACGGCGAGCCCATACCAAACCGTTTGCACCTGCCCCACGCGCGACCTCGGTCCAGCGATCGATCGTACCACGGCTCTCTTCACCGGCCGCCGGCACTCGAAGCGCGACCAACCGTCCGCCCGCACTCACGACGTCATCGAACACCCGAAAGCCCGTGTCGCCAAATGCATCCGTTACGTCGGTCAGCTCCTGCACGATCCTGAGGTCGGGCTTATCGGTCCCGAAGCGAGCCATCGCTTCGTCATGGGTCAACGTCGGAATCTCGCCCAGGTCGTGGTCCAGGCATGATTGAAACAGATGGCGAAAGAGCCCAGTAACAACCTGGATCACATCCTCGGCAGTAACAAACGACATTTCTAGATCGATCTGGGAAAACTCGGGTTGCCGGTCGGCGCGCAGATCCTCGTCCCTGAAACACCGCGCGATCTGATAGTAGCGATCGTATCCGGCAATCATGAGGAGCTGCTTGTACAGCTGCGGTGACTGTGGTAGGGCGTAGAACTTGCCCGGATGCACCCGCGACGGGACCAGGAAGTCCCGCGCACCCTCCGGTGTGCGACGCGTCAGTATCGGGGTCTCGATCTCCCAAAAACCGAGTCCGTCCAAGTAACGTCGGGTTTCGGTGGTGACCTTGTGGCGTAACCCGAGTGCCTTGGTGGGCGCCAACCTCCGCAGCTCGAGATAGCGGTGCCGGAGCCGCAGCTCTTCAGCGACCTCGCCGCCTTCCTTCTCCACGTCCACCGGGAATGGCGGTGTCGTCGATTCGTTGAGCAGCCGGCAGGCAGCGACATCGACCTCGATCGACCCAGTTGCCATCTCGGGGTTGACGCTCTCCTCGGGGCGAGCGAGGACGGTCCCCTCGACCGCGACCACGTCCTCTGCCCTCAGCTTCTCAACCGTCGTGAACACGTCCGTCGACAACCGTTCGGGCGAGGCTACGCACTGGACCAAACCATAGCGGTCGCGGAGATCGAAGAACACCAGCCCGCCGTGGTCACGCCGGCGGTGGATCCAGCCGCAGAGAGCTACCGATTCACCGACGTCGTTATCGCTCAGTGCACCGGCGACCCGGCTTCGCAGGGAGGTCGCGAGGTAGTCTTTCATTTCGCTTTGCCGCTAGGCGCGCAGCAGTATACCTGGCTGCGCGCGATCAGAACAGCCGCACGGCACGAGCTTCGAGCACTTGTCGGCTCGGAATCTCGACGGTCTCATTGTTCGGGCCCGTTAGGCTCAAAGTCGACTCCAGCTCTTGTCTGCGCTCGTGCAAGCTGAACACCCGATCTTGCGGATCGAACAAGTAGTTTCCCGTGATCTCGCCACGACCCGATACGGTGACGCTTGAACCGCTGATGGTGCCCATGCCTCGGACTGTGATCTCTCCACTATAATCGACAGGGATCACGGGTCGACCGGCCAGGGCGCTGGTGTCAGCGATCGCGTACGTCAGGATCGTCTCGATCTCGGTCGTGACACCCTTGAGGACCTCGGTCACGGTCAGCGTGTCGCTCCAGCTCGCGCCAACGGTAGCCCCCTCTTCAGGAAGCTGCGGGAAGAACGCCTGCGCCGAACGTTCCAGGTACCGAACGCCGATGCCGGGGGGTACGACACCGCTGGCCCTGGCGTCGAGAACAACGCCGCTCGGCGTCGTTGACAGCGTGATCACGGTTCCGCGGAGCGCCTCCCGACGCGGGGTCGGAAGCGGCCCCTCGATGTTCAGGTCGAGGGTCTCAAACCCGAGCCGCCACAGCATGCGTGCGCCCGGGTCCATCAACGTCAGCCGAACTACGCCGTCCGAGCTCACTCTATAATGGGCTTCACGTTCAAGAATCTGCTGTGATACGGTGAGCGTGTTCGTCGTCCGATAGCGGAACGACTCACCCCGATCGGGATCATAAACCAGCGACTGACCGCTCCCCGACTGCACCCCGGCGACCCAC
>DAOWHI010000119.1 GCA_030641505.1 Gemmatimonadota bacterium
CACGAACATCACGAAGTAGACCAGTCCCAGCGGAAAACCGAGCAGCAGGTACAGAAGCGTTGAATAGGTCCTCGTGTCGGCCAGAACCGTGAACGGGTTCGGGATCGAACCAGAGCGAAATGTGGCGGTCTGTGCAATAGCGGTCATCGTCACCTCCTTTTCCGCCCTACGGCGGTGGGCGCCCGAGGTTTCACCGGGGGCGCTACCACGAGCGACGATTTGGCTTGCCGGTTGAGCCAACGCAGGGCAAGCTAAAGGCCATGAGCGACGCCCACTCCGGACCCCCGGCCGAGATCATCGAGGCCGACCTCACCTGGACTGGAGACCGCTTCGCCTCTGGCGTTCAGGTCGCGATCGGGCCAGACGCGCGTATCCGGGCTGTCGGTCCACTCGGCCCCCCCCCCACCCGCCGTCTCCGAGGTCAGGCGCTCCTGCCGGGATTGGTCAACGTCCACTCGCACGCGTTTCAGATCGGTCTGCGTGGGCGCGGGGAACGATTCCCGACCGGTCAGGGCAACTTCTGGACCTGGCGCGAGGCGATGTACGAGCTGGTCGATGCGCTCCAGCCCGATCGCTTCCGCACGCTAGCAAAGAACGCGTTCCGCGAGATGCGGGATGCCGGGATTACGACGGTGGGTGAGTTTCATTACTTCCATCATGCGACAACCGAGCGCGACTACGACCTCGATATGATCCTGCTCGAGGCCGCCGCCGAGGCCCGCATTCGGCTGGTGTTGCTAAGCACCCACTACCAGACAGGTGGCTTTGGGAAGCCACTGGACGCGGGTCAACGCCGATTTGATACCCGATCACCCCACGAGTTCTGGAAGTCGATCGATCGACTTTCTCCTGGACTCGAGCCGGACATCCAGACGATCGGGGTAGCCGCGCACAGCGTCCGAGCCGTTCCACTCGAAGCGATCGCCGAGCTCCGCGACGAGGCCAGCGATCGCAATCTCGTCTTTCACATCCATGTCGAGGAGCAACCGCGGGAGATCGAGGATTGCGTTGACATCCATGGGCGCCGGCCAATGGCACTGCTCAACGACGCGCTCGCCATCGATGACCGCGTCACCGCGATCCATTGCACTCACACGGCATCCGACGACATGCGGTGTTTTCTCGAACGCGGTGGCAATGTCTGCATCTGCCCGTTGACTGAGGCCAACCTCGGGGACGGTATCGCCGACGTTCCCGCGATTCACAATTCCAACGCGATCTGCTTAGGAACTGATTCGAACGCCCGGATCTCGATGACCGAAGAGATGAGGTGGCTGGAGTACGCGCAGCGGTTGAAGTCCCAGCAGCGCGGCGTCGTCACCGACGCCGACGGCAAAACCGCGGCCGCCCTGCTCGACATCGCGACCGTCAACGGCGCACGTGCGCTCGGTGTCAACGCTGGGCTCATCGCACCGGGTCTGTGGGCCGATTTTGTCGCCCTCGACCTGAGCGCCCCTGTGCTCAACGAACCCGACGAGGCGACGCTTCTGGGTGCGTGGGTCTTTGGTACCGGCAACGAGGCCGTTGCCGCCACATGCGTCGGCGGTGATTGGCTTCCATCTCGACCGACCGATATGGCCAATGCACAGTCCAAGAACTCACATTAGCCAACGTCGCGTGTCGGCGATCGTTTCTCATAGCGGGTGGCGTGCTCGCGCATGATCGTATCAAACTTCGACCACCCGACTTTGTGACCATAGTGGCTCTTCTTCGGAAACCAAACGATCGATCCCTTTGAGACCGTCAGCGTTCCCAAAAGCTCTCCGTCCGCGCGAACGCGGAAAATCACATCCGAGCGCTCGAGCGCTCGCTGTGGCATCTCAAAACCGACATCGTGTTTGGCCAAGCTGGTCCTCCTTTCGATCTGTCTGTGTGCCAAATACGAGCCTACGCACCCGAGCTAACAAAGTGCAAGCGATCCAAGTCTCTGAAGCGCCGTCTCATCGAACCATGGTTCCGTCAGGGAGGAAGCAATGACCAGTAAACAGAGCTGGTGGAAGCTCGCAGAATGGGTGGGCCTGCTGGCCACGCCGGTTCTCCTCCTCGGCCTCTTCCAGTGGCCAGAACCGACGCTCAAGATCTTGTGGAACGTGGTGATTCCGTTGGTGCCGGCGTCACTCTTGCTGACGCCGCTGCTGTGGCGGAACACCTGCCCATTATCCACGTTGAACCTGTACGGTAACAAGCTCTCCGACAAACCCTGGCCGCCGTCCTGGTTTGTTACTGCGGCTCCCATCCTTGGAATCGCGCTATTCGCCGCCCTCGTACCGGCCAGACGGTTTCTGTTCAACCAAAACGGGCCGGTGCTGGCGATCACGATCGTGGCCGTCGGGGCATTGGCTGTGCTGTTGGGCGCACTGTTCAAGGTCAAGTCCGGCTTCTGCAATGGCGTTTGTCCCGTGCTGCCGGTCGAACGCCTCTACGGTCAACGTCCGATCCTAAGGATCGGCCATACGCGGTGTTGCACCGAGTGCACCGCCACTTGTATCGACCCATCACCTCAACAAGCGCCCCTGGTGGCATTGGGTGAGGCCCGCGAGTCAAACCGCTGGCTGGCTACCCCATTCGGAGCATTCGCTGCTGCTTTCCCGGGGTTCGTATTCGGGTACTTCCAGACGGTGGATGGACCGCTGAGTTCGGCGGCTTCGGTCTATGCGACGGTGTTTCTGAGCGCCGTAGCGAGCTACGCGATCGTCGCCGTCATCGTGGGGCTGGTGAGGATTCCGGCTGGAAGGATCCTACCGGTGTTGGGTGCGCTGGCGGTCGGAACCTATTACTGGTTCGCCGCTCCGCAGCTAGCAGCAACCCTGGCCCTTGGTGACGCCGCCGGTCACATCGTGCGAATTGCGTTTGTACTGTTCGTGTTGGGGTGGTGGCTTCGAGCGCAACTTGGAACCACCACCGCTTCCGCCAAACCGGCCTAGTCAGGCTCGCTGGCGTCCCACCACCCGGCTACCAGTTGCTTAGCGGTTTCGGCATCATCGGATCGTACGGCGACGCGAAACGGGCCGAAGGGTGGCTTGGATCCAAACCCGATCGACCCCCCGTCTTCGAGGACGGCCGTGATACCCCCATCCTCGAGAAGCTCCACCAACAGCTCGGCTTTGTGCCGGGCATCGCAGCTTGCGACGACTACTAGGCCATCGGCATCAGTCACCCATCGCCTATCTCGACCTCAAGTTGTCGCCGCCAGTTGATCGGAACGCCCCGCTTTGGGAGTCTTTATGTTCCATCGGTAACCCGCCCAGATGAGGATTATGCCGATGAACTCCATGACGTACAGGACCTCGGTGTGTCCCATTCGAGTCGCCATTCCGCCAATGCCCGGCAAAAGCGCGCCCACTGCTATCAGCACGTTGCCGACAAAGCGGTGGTGGGTGTCAGCTCTGCGATAGAATCGCACCGCGGACAAAGCGGCGCCGCCAACCAGGAAGATAAAGGCGTAGGTGTTGATGAACGGGCTAAAGAGACGCACCCATTGCCACTCAAAAACCGCGCCCGTCAAGCGGTGTGGCTCGACAAGGGCGTGATTGATCGGCGACAGAATCACGCAAGCCGCCGCGATCCCGATGTAGGGCAAGAGCACGCGCGTCAGACGATCGGCCGTCCGCCGTTTCAGCAACAAGTACACGGTGCCCTGCGCGAGCGGCGCGCCACCCAGCAGGGCACCCGAGATGTACCAAGCCTTGAACACGACTGCGTTCCAACCGAATAGAGTGACCAGCGATTCGGTTAGCGTCCCGACCCCATACAGCAGAATGCCGACCGACCACCACAGCAGGTGTGTCCCGCCGCGCTCGCGATACCGCCCGAACACTACTCGCGCGAACAGCAACGCGATCACCGTGGTCGCGATCGGAATGAAGTGGACCGGCTCTCTCACACCCCTCCTTCGTCGTTCACGCTAGCTGAGGACCAACGCTAGAAGTCCAGCCCCCACGTCACGATCAGTGTCCGCCCGGGCTCCGGTCGGAAGAAAGCCGCGTTCGAGAACTCGGCGTACAGTTCGTCCGTGAGGTTGGCGATGGTGATCCCGATCCGTTGCCGGTACGACGTATTCTCGAACAGGGTCAAACCGCCGCGAAGGGTGTGCGTCGTAAATGCCGGCAGCTCAGAGCCTACCGGATTGGTGATCAGGAGAACGTCCTCACGATCGCCGTTGCGACGCAGCCGATACTCAGCGAACCACTGCTCACCTGGATCCTCGATCCCGACGTGTAGGTTCAGCTTGCTTGAGAACGACTCGCCAACCGGGTTGGACGTGTCGAGCTCGTCCCGCGTCGACAGGTACGTGTAGTTCCCTCCGAAGTAAACGCCGTTCAGTAGTTGAACGTCGCCGGCAAGCTCGACTCCACGGAAGAGGAGCTCATCGACATTGACGTTCTCGAACTCCGGTAGCTCGTTGACGGTGTTCCCCGTCTGCGCGATCCGAATACCATCCTTGACCTTGTTACGGAACACGAATCCTTCGACATAAAACAACCTGCCGCGATACCGAGCCCCGACATCGACGTTGACGCTGGTCTCTGGCTCCAGGTCGGGATTCCGCGCCTGAAAAGCGGCGCCCTCGGGCGTCACTCCGCTGAAGAACAGCTCGACCAGGTTTGGCGCCCGAAACGCCCGACCGATCGAGCCAATCACGTTCAGGTTCTCGGTCACCCCAACGGTCGCGCCGGCCGATGCAACCACGGTTTGGTGCGATTGCGATTCTAGCGAAGTGTCCAAACCCGGCGTCGGATCGGCTTCGGCCTGCACGTCCTGGAACCGCACCCCCAGGACGACAGATACGTCGGATGGCAGCGTGATCTCATCCTGCAAAAACCCTCCCACGCTCCGAAACGTCGCGTTGGGAACCGAAGACGTATCGTCCTCTTCGATCATCGGGGGACCGAACCCCAAGATCGTGATGGTAGTTAGATCCGTGTTCTTGGAGTCGTCCCGGAAGAAATCCAACCCGTAGGTAAGACGATGGCGCTCCGCGGCCTGCTTCTTGGCCTCCGCCCTGAAGCCCGCGGTCTCGAGATCGGTGAAGTTCTCGGTTTTAACCTCCAGTGTGGCCCCGGGGCCAATGCCGGTGATCAAGCCAAGCTCGAGCTCCCGTTCGTTGTTCTGAACGTACCCCACCACATCGAGTTCATCCGCGACAGCCGTATTCAGACCCTGCGTCTGATACCGAAGCGTGTACTTGTCGAAATCCTGAAACGGGTAGATGATCTCGATCAACGGGTCATCGGGCGCAAACGCTGCCGGATCGACAAAGCCAAACCCAGTACGGTCGGCACGATAGCGCTCTAGCTTGAACGTCAGGTCTTGATCCGGAGACGGAGCGAAACCGAGCAGCAGATTGAAGCTGTCGTCCTGGATCCCGGTATTCTGGACCTCGGTGTCTGAATCCAAGCGAATATCGCCGAACGATCCAGACGGCGCGTCGTAGGGATCGCTGTCTCGGTAGGTGCCGCTGGCCAGGAAAGAGAAGCGTCCATTCCGCCCGGAGAGGCTCATCGCACCCTTGTTTTGATCATCGTGGCTGCTGAAGCGGTACCCAACGGTGCCATGCAGGCCCTCCTGGGTCGGCACGCGCGTTACCACGTTGACAACGCCGCCGATCGCATCTGTGCCATAAAGCACAGAAGCCGGCCCTCGAACGATCTCCACACTTTCGACGGAGGCCACGTCCACAAGAGCGGGGATCTCACCGAAATCCTGCTGACGACGCGAGTTGTTGAGCCGCATCCCATCTTGCAGGAGCAGGATGCGCTGACCGCGCTGACCGCGGATCGTTGGTCGAGTCTGGTTTGTCCCGACACCACTCACGTCCAGCCCGGGCAGATCCTTGAACAGATCGGTCACGGTATTAGGGGCCCGATCTCGGATCATCCACTCATCGAGCACACTCACGGGCGCGTGACTGTCGAAGACATCGGTGGCGGTTCGTGTAACCGTCACCGTGATCGGTGTAACCCAGATCAGATCCAGTTCGATCTGCTGGGTGGTGTCTTGAGCTTGGTCGGCTTGAGCCACCAACGTGCCGGTTGACATCAGAAGCATGAGGGTGATCAGGGCAGGGTAGCGCCGAAAACCGATGCTGAAAGACTCACGGAGTAGGTTCATGGACGCCCGTCTCCTTTCAGTGACGTATGTCATAAATAGACCTACAACACAATTGTAGAGATCTGCACCACACTGAGTAATTCGGGATTCTACGGCCCCAAAAACCCGTAGTATTACGGATCGTGACCGCTCGCTACTCGGGAACGAGACCGGTCTTGATGGCCAGGCGCGTGAGCTCGGCGACGGAGTGGATGTCGAGCTTTCGCATCAGGTTTTCCCGGTGTGTCTCCACGGTGCGGACGCTAATGCCGAGCTCAGCCGCTACTTCCTTATTCGATCTCCCCATGGCCACATGAACCAGCACCTCTCGCTCGCGGTTCGTCAGCGACTCTATTCTCTGTCGCTTCGACCCCACCTGGACCTCCCCGCGAAGTGCGGCGCTAAGTCGACTGGCGACCGGCGGGCTGAAGAACTCCTCGCCGCGGTGAACGGCCCGTACAGCGTCCCTGAGCTCGACGGGTAGAGA
This sequence comes from Gemmatimonadota bacterium, assembly GCA_030641505.1. Classification (GTDB taxonomy): domain Bacteria; phylum Gemmatimonadota; class Gemmatimonadetes; order JACCXV01; family JAHWKZ01; genus CAMYLR01. The sequence continues at coordinate 6,578 of DAOWHI010000119.1, forward strand.
GTCCTTGAGTACGTACCCGTGGACCCCCGCTCGTACCGCGCCCAACACGAACTCCGCGTGATCATGCATGCTAAGAATCAAGATCCGCGCTTCGGGCACATTGCGTCGAAGCTTGACCGCGACCTTCAAACCTGATTCGCCGGGCATTGAGATATCCAACAGGATCACGTCAGGCCGGAGCGATTCGGCCAACCTCAGCGCCTCCTCGCCGCTAGCCGCCTCGGCGGTCACTTCGAAACCACTGCCCTCGTTCAAGACGTGACGGATCCCCTCCCGTACCAGAGGGTGATCGTCAACTACGAGGACCCGTATGTTCTCCAAACTCACGTTGCTGGCCCGTCCAACGGCACTCGGACGCTGAGGTCCACCCCTTTACCCGGATCACCCGTCACGCTGACGGAGCCGCCGAGTCCCGCGATACGCTCCCGCATACCTACTAGACCCACTCGACCCTCAGCCGACAGGCGGTCGGTCCCACCGGGTTGTAGCCCGCTGCCGTCGTCCCTTACATGAACCACGATCTGCTCCTCCGTCAAATCCACCTTCACTTCGACCGTACTCGCTTCCGCATGCCGGGCCACATTTGTCAGTCCCTCCTGTAGAACACGAAACAGGGCCAATTCGGCTTCAGCCGACAGCTCGGGTAGGGCATCCGGCGCCACGAAACGGATAGCGAGTCCAGTCGTCTCGCCGAAGTCTCCTACCAACGCATGAAGCGCAGGAAGTAGGCCGAGCTCATCGAGCACCGGCGGTCTCAGATCCTGGGTCACTCTGCGAATGCTGTCGATTCCGGTATCGATCAGCTCGATCACTTGTTCGAGCCGCACTGCCTCCTCAGCCCTGGCCGCCTCACTGACGAGGCCAAGGTTCAGCTTGACCGCTGAGAACACCTGTGCCGTCTCGTCGTGCAACTCGCGCGAGATGCGACGTCGCTGCTCCTCATGCTGTCGCACCATCCTCGAAGCGAGGCGTTCAAGCTCAGCAGTACGAGTTCGCAATCGCTGATCGAGGTCGGCCCTTTCGAGTGCCATGCCGATCTGCTGACCAAGGGCAACGAGAAAGCGGGCATCCAGCGCGGCAAAGGGATCGCTGGAATCACCGATCACGATGATCGCACCGGTTACCTCCGACCCGTGCAGGACGGGCAAAGCCGCGGCATACGTGTTGCCTCCAGCGTTCGCCGTCGAACTTTCAGCGCCATCCCGAGGAGTCCCGCCGTGCACCACTTCCGGGTGACCGGTTGCGACCGCACTATCGATCGCTTGGGCCAGATCCCCGTGTGGTTTCTCCGTCTCCCAATGTCCGCAAATGCCCGCGCCACGAATAAACTGCCGCTCGCCATCCGCGACTTGATACATCGCCGCGCCTTTGACTGCCGGAAGACTCAGCAGGCGATCAAGCAGCACGTCGAGGATCTCGGCTCGTCCTCCGCCGCGTTGAAGGTCTCCCGATAGCGCAGAAAGAGTCCCCAGGCCACGATGAAGCTCCTCAAGAACGAGCAGCATGATTCCCGCGCCCATCGCCAACACGAAGATGATGTCCACGTAATACCCCCACGGACTCCAGGCACCGCGGGCGCGGAGAAACGGATAGTCGAGATGATGTACACTCCACAGGAGAAGCGAAACGAACAGCAGCCGTGCGCCAGTCGACCCGACCCTGCGGTCGTAACGATAGAAGACCCACCCTGTCCACAGCGTGGCCAAACTCAGGAATACGACCATCGGGGCGGCCGCGGCAAGGAAGTTGTTCAACTGGTACATCGCCAGGTAC
>DAOWHI010000213.1 GCA_030641505.1 Gemmatimonadota bacterium
GTGACATGAAGTCGCGGAAGGCGGCAAAGCTCCAAGGATTGTCTATGTAGCCGAAGATCCGGTCCCGATCGTCGATTAGCGTCACGTCGTCGAGCTCGGCTTCCTCGGTCGTAAACCGCTCTTCCAGCGGGCGATGAAGTAACCGGTTGAGCTCGATCGACGCGAGCGTGGTGGCGGCGGCGGCATTGACCACCGCCTGGCGATCGTTGGCGATCTGGTTCTGCCATCGGTACTCCTCGGCGAGGCTAGCCGTACCGATCGAGACCCGCTGTTGGGCGAGTTGAAGGTTCGAGCGGGTCACGCGCAGGTTCTCGCGCTGGATTCGCTCGAACGTATTTGCCCGCAGAACATTTAGGTAAGTGACCCCGGCGTCGAGGGCGACATCGAGGCGCAACGTTTCGCGGTCGAGCTCACGCGACTCCTGGATCGAGCCCTCGACCGATCGGTTGGCCCACAGCGGATCCGAGTAGATCGACTGGGTCAAACGGGCGGACCCGGTCGTCGTTCGCTCTGAGACCTGCCCCAAGCTGGCCTCGGCGCGATCTTCGTCGATCACGCTTCGCGTGGCCGCGACATCGATCTGCGGCAACAACGCTGAGGTCGCTAGCCGCACGTCCTGCGCACCGGCGGCGACTTCCCGATCCTTGGCCGCCAGATCGAGGTTGACGTCGATCGCTTCGTTGACTGCGGACTGCAGCGACAGTGCTCGCGCGACCTCTTCGACGTCGACATCGAATAGCTCGGCTTCCGTGAGCACCCTCCAGTTCGGGTAGAACCCAATCGCATGGGCAGTGGCCACATTAATCGTCAGACCCTCTCGGGCCGGGTACTCTACCGGGATTGAAGCCGCGGCTTCGCCCAGCATGATGCGCTGCAGGTTGAGCGCCGTTCGACGTGTGAGCCGCAGCCCGAACGTCTGTGGCGTCCGGCCCATCAGTAGTCCGTCTCGAACCTCGGGCGCCCCGATCCACGAGTAGCTCGGTAACCGGCGGTCGATGAAACCCTGGACGAGCTGGCCGAACTCGGCCTGGTCGAGCTGGAAGAGGGGCGACACGTAGACCGCCTCGACGTCCCCGATCAGGTCGAGCGCCGCGCCGGCGGATCCCGCGACTGGGACGAGTTGGACCTCGACGTCGTCCTCCTCCGCGCGAGTTCTGGCGCGTGCCTCGAAATCCGGGATCGCGGCTGCCAACTCGGCCGGCACCAGGACCGCGACCCGATCGAAGGGGATGATCTCGCGAAACGCGGTCAGATCGCGACCCTGGTGCGTCGCCTCGATGTAACTGAGGTTTGGCACCCCGCTACCGTCTCCCTCCCGAGGCATCCCCTGGATTTGGCCGTCGAGGATCATCGCCGCGATGACGGGTTTGGTGAGATCGGTACGCAGCGCCGCCACGTGCGACCCCAACGGACCCAGGGCGACGACCGCGTCTACCTCCGGGTCGCGAAGCAGGCGATCGAGGGCGTTTCCGACTCCCGCCATCGTCCAATCTCCGGCGAGCACCTTGTCCTCGGGCACGCTCACGTCGAAATCGATCGACAGTAGCGCTACCGTCTCCTGCCGAAACCGCTCCACGAAATCCGGATAGCGTTCGTATGGGCCATCAGTCACGACGCCGATCACGACCGACCGGGTTTGAGCTGATTGGACCTCACCGGGGGCGGAGAGGACGCAGAGAACCACGACGATGAAGACGGAAAGGAAACGCACGATGGGACGCCTCATTTTGTTAGACCCTAGCAAGCGGTGCGGCCAATCGAAGGCACACGATAACGCTTCACTGGTGACCCCGCGAGGGTCGGGTTGGAGACCTGACATTCGACGACTATACTGGCAGCCACCACCGATCGAGAGCTTTTGTCGGCAAGCCGCTACGAAAAAAAGGGGGGAGCAGTGACCGACCGGGGACGTATATGGATCATGACCCTGATGCTGCTCGCGGTTCTCCCACTCCAGGCGAATCCGCTCTACGCCCAAGATGATCCAGAGAGCCGGGTCTTATCGGACCGCCTGAACGTCTCGGTTGGCTGGTTTGGACCCAACTTCAGCACGAGCGCTGCCGTTGGGTTCGGCACCGGCGTGGGCACGTTCGTGCGCCTGGAGGACGATCTAAGCGTGGAAGAGGACAAGAACGTCGCTTGGCTCGACGGTTTTTACAGGTTCAACCGCAAGCACGCGCTGGAGTTCCACTTCATCACGTTCAATCGCGATGGCAGATCGGAAATCGATCGACAGATCGAGTTTCGAGACGTGCGCTTTGATGCCGACGGTTCCATAGGGAGTGACTTCAAGAGCAACATCTACGCGGTCGCCTACAAGTACTCGCTGTTTCACAACAA
>DAOWHI010000281.1 GCA_030641505.1 Gemmatimonadota bacterium
ATCCAGTGCCGCTTCAACCTTGGCCCACAGCGCCTGGCTCTCATCCACATCGGCTTGCTCGGTCGGGCTGTCGATCTTCGTATCGGTCATTGTCGCGTCATCCTATGCTGAGCGTTTAGAGACATCAAATTTACGGGTTTCTACACCCGATCGGCAACCACGTGCCCCGCGGCGATCGCGGGTCTCGACGGGACCGTACCCATCACCCCGGGGTATGCGTGGACTCGAGCCTCGATGACTGAGACCAAACGCATACTCTGGGTCGACGACGAAGTCGCCGGCCTCAAGTCGCACATTCTGTTCCTCGAGAATCGTGGGTTCGAGGTGACCACCGCGCCCAACGGCGAAGACGCCCTCGCTCTCATCTCCGAAAACGGCTACGACTGCGTGCTGCTCGATGAACAGATGCCAGGCATGCGCGGGATGACCGTGTTTCGGCGCATCCGAGACAGCCACCCGCGCTTGCCGGTGGTGATGGTGACCAAGAGCGAGGAAGAGGGTCTCATGGATCAGGCGATCGGCAGTCGAGTCGACGACTACCTCGTCAAGCCGATCAACCCGAACCAGGTCCTGTCGGTTCTCAAGCGCCTCCTCGAGGGGTCGCGAATCCGTCATCAAACGATTGCCCAAGCGTTCAGCCAGCGTTACATCGAACTCGACGAGCTTCGGAAGACACGATCAACGTGGGATGACTGGGTTCAGCTGTACCGTGAGCTCCTCGGATGGGAGCTTCGATTGATCGATGCCGGCGAGCAGGGGTTGTTGGAGAGCCAGGGCGAGCTGAGCAAAGCCGCCAATAGCGACTTCAGCCGCTTCGTCCAGACCCATTACCGAGAGTGGATCGCGTCAAAGCCGGGTTCGCGGCCGTTGCTCTCGCCGGATCTAGTGGGGGCTCACGTCGTCCCGCTTCTGCAAGCCGATCCGGGGCCGGTCTTCCTGGTGTTGATCGACTGTCTGCGACTCGATCAGTGGCTGGCGATTCGGGACACGCTGGAGGCTCACTTCACGATCGACGAGGCGCACGCGGGGTCGATACTGCCGTCGGCCACACCCTACTCCCGCAACGCCATCTTCAGCGGTTGGCTACCACGCCAGATAGCCGAGAAACGACCCGATCTGTGGCTCGGCGACGCGGACGTGGAGGGGTCGCTCAACCCACACGAGCGCAAGCTGTTGGAACTCCAGTTGGCGCGCAAGGATGCGGGCGATGTCGGACCGGTCCAGTACACGAAGGTGTTCACGGCGACCGAGGGCACGGCAGCGCTCAAGAAACTGCCGCAATGCTTCCAGAACCGATTGTCGGCGTTTGTCTTCAACTTTGTCGACGTACTCACGCATGGCCGATCGGAATCCGAAATCCTGCTCGAGATCGCGCCTGACCAGCAGGCGTTTCGATCACTGACCCGCTCGTGGTTTCTGCACTCGCCGCTCTATGACTTGCTCGTGCAATCCGCCCGTCACGGGGTGCGCGTCGTGCTCACCACCGACCACGGTTCAGTTCACTGCATGCGTCCGGCCACCGTCTACGCACGACGCGACGCCTCGCAGAACCTGCGGTACAAGTTCGGCAACAATATTCGTTCGGAGGAGGCAGAGGCGGCTTTTCGGGTCGCAGATCCGGGCAGCGTTGGCCTACCTGACATGGGCTTCAACGTCGCCGCCCTAATGGCGGTCGAGGATTACTACTTCGTCTACCCGACCAAGCTCCGGGAGTACCAGAGCCGCTACTATGGGGCCTTTCTTCACGGCGGAATCTCACTCGAGGAGCTAATCCTGCCGGTGGCCACGCTAACGCCGCGCTAGACCGCTATTTTCCAGCCTATGAAGACGTACCTCCGCATGATCGGCTATCTGAGGCCTCACATGGCGCTACTGGGACTGTCGTTCCTGCTCATGGTGCTGTTCGCGCTGGTCGACGGGTTCTCGATCGTGGTGCTGATCCCGTTCCTGCAGGTGCTGTTCGGCGGCCCATCAGCGACCACGGTTCCAGTCGCACCCGAGTTCTCCATGGGGCGGATCGAACACTTCTTCAAGTATGAGCTGTTCACGTTTCTCGAGGAACCGACAGCGCTGGGTACGCTGACCAACGTGTGCCTCGTGATCCTTGCGGTTTACTTCGCCAAAGCGGTGCTCGGCTACTTCCAGCACTTTCTGCCGCAGGTGGTGCTCGAGCGTGCGTTGCGCGACCTGCGAAACCAGTTCTTTGCGCACATCCAGCGTCTATCGTTCCGCTACTTCCAGCGCACTCGATCAGGCCAACTGATGTCGATACTAACCCACGACGTACAGCTGCTGAAGGACGCTATCTCGACTGGTGTCTTCCGCGTCGTTCAGCACACGCTCGAGGTAGTGGTATCGCTTGTCATCCTGCTCGCGATTTCGCGGCGGTTGACGATTCTCGCGGTTTTGATCCTGCCGCCTATCGCGTGGATTGCAGTGCTCATCGCGCGCAAGCTGCGTCGCGTTAACCGGCAGCTGCTGCGCAAGCTGGGTGACATCACCAGCGCGCTTCAGGAAAACGTGGCTGGCATCCGGATCGTGCGCGCGTTCGGCGCCGAACAGTTCGAGCGACAGCGATTCAGCCGCGACAACGAAGCATACCAACGCAACATGGTGAGGTCGAAAAAGTATGGGCTTTTAGGATCCCCTGTTTCTGAGTTTCTGCTCGCCAGTGCGGTCGTTCTGATCCTTTATATCGGCGGACGCATGATTCTGCTAGATGGCACGCTCGCGCCAGCAACGTTTTTCGTATTCCTGGTCGCGTCGCTCAAGCTGTCGAGTCCGCTCAAATACTTGTCCAAGCTGAACGAAGACGTGCAGCCGGCCCTAGCTGGCTGCGAGCGAATCTTCGCGGTGCTCGATACCGAGCCGGACGTCGTAGAGGCCGAACACCCGACACCGATCTCGGGGTTCGAGCAGCAGATCCGCTACGACAACGTCTGCTTTTCGTACGAAGAGGATGATGGCCCCGTTCTTCACGATGTCTCGTTCACCATCCGTAGAGGTGAGGTCGTGGCGTTGGTGGGACCTTCAGGTAGCGGCAAATCAACGCTGGTGGACCTGCTGCCGCGATTCTACGATCCGACATCGGGACGGATCGAATTCGACGGTCACAACCTGCGAGAGGTCAGCCTCAGGGACCTGCGGGGTCAAATGGGGATCGTGACCCAAGAGGTCATTCTGTTTCACGATACCGTAGCCAACAACATCGCATACGGCGAAAAACCAGACCAAGAGCGATTGGAACAAGCTGCTAGGGCGGCGAACGCGATCGACTTCATCGAAGAACTGCCTCAGGGCCTTGATACCGTGATTGGCGAGCGCGGCATTCGGTTCTCCGGCGGCCAACGGCAGCGAATCGCAATCGCACGCGCGATCTACAAGAACCCGCCGATCCTCATCTTTGACGAGGCCACGTCGGCGCTCGACTCGGAGAGCGAGATGCTCGTCCAACAGGCGGTGACAAGACTAATGAAGAACCGCACCGCGATCGTGATCGCGCACCGGTTGTCAACCGTGCTTCACGCTGATCAGATCGTCGTGATCGAGGGCGGGCGCGTGGTCGAGATCGGATCACACGCCGACTTGCTATCAAGGGCCGGCCGTTACAGCCAGCTCTATGAGTTGCAGTTCGCGGAACTGCCAGCGTGATCTCGGGTCCAGAGGATGTTCCATTGAGTGCTGCAGGTAGCGATCAGCTCGAGGTCTGCC
>DAOWHI010000235.1 GCA_030641505.1 Gemmatimonadota bacterium
CCCACAGTTCGCCGGATGGCGCGTGGGTGATGGCCGATGACAGCCGGTTGACGATCGCCAGTGGCATGGCACGGTTCGAGGCGTTCCGGGTCACCGGGGGCGCGCAGAGCGTGGCGGTGGATGGCCGTATGGCGCTGACCGCTGGCACATCGGACCTCGACTTCGTCGTCGAGCGCCTGAACCTGATCGAGGTCGCTCGGATGACCGGTCAACCGAGTGGCGATTGGGAGGGGCAGCTCACCATAAACGGCAGCTTGGGGGGGACACTCAGGGCGCCGATCATCGAGATCGACGGTGACGTGTCGGCCGGGAGCATTCGAGGTTTTCGGTTTGCTCGGATCCGGGGCGATGCAGGATACGCGGATCGCAACGCCCGGGTCGACTTTACCGTCACCACGCCTACCGAGGGTCACGACATCGTGCTAACGGGCGAGGTCCCGATCGATTTGGCACTCGTCGCTGGTGTCGATCGGATCCCCAACCGCCCGATCAACCTGAACGTCAGGGGTCGCAACACCGACATGTCCTTGCTCGGTGCGTTCATCCCCGGGCTTACCGATCTGCAAGGACCGGTCGATTTGCGAATCGACTTCAGAGGCACAACGGAAGAGCCCCGCTTTGAAGGGCTGGCCACGCTCGAGGCAGGTCGCTTTCGGGTCGCGGCTACCGGAGTCACTTATCGCGATATCGTCGGGCAGGTGGCTTTCAACAACGATCGCGTCCGGATCGAGCGTCTCACCGGCACCGATAGCGCGCGCGGCACATTCGCTGCCAGCGGCGAGATCGAGATGGAAAATCTGCAGTTGGGCGCGATCGACATCGCGCTCGATGTGCGGCGACTGCGGGTGCTCGAGCAGCGACGCCAGCAAGTCCAGGTGGGTGGATCGATCACGCTGACCGGTACGACCGCGAGCCCACTTATAGGCGGGCAAGTAGAGGTCGAAGAGGCGATCTACCGGCTCCCCGAGCAGTCCAAGAAGCAGATCATCGATCTCGATGAAGCCACGTTGTACGTGGAAATTCCGGGGATCGAGGGCACGCAGCGTGCGCGTTCGCCGTCGCTGTGGACCCGTACGCGACTCGATCTCGTGGTGCGGGTCACCGACGACGCGATCATTACCGCCAGCAACGCGCGTATCGAGATCGAGGGTGACTTGTCGCTCTTCAAGTCGTCGGGCACCGACGTGCCGACCTTCTCCGGCACGCTGACGGTGTTGCGCGGGTTCTACGAGGAGTTTGCCCAGCGATTCGATATCAAGGAAGGTGAGGTTTTCTTCTTTGGTACCCCAGAGATCAATCCTGGTCTGCACATCGTCGCCACCCGAACGGTTCAGAATGTAGAGCAGGTTGGCGATGTGGAGCTGCGGATCATCGTTGGGGGAACACTCAGCAATCCGACGATCGATCTCGAATCAACGCCACCATATGACAAGTCGGAGATCATCTCGATCGCGCTCTTCGGTTCACCGAACCCAGCGACGGCATCCGAACAAAACCAACTCGAAGGTACCGTGACGCGAGTCGCCACCGGTGCGTTGGCTTCGCTTCCGCTACAGGACGCGCTGATGAGTGAGATCGGACTGGACTCGTTCGAGATTTCGCAGCGCGAGGAGACGAGCGGCAAGACGGCCACCCTGTTCCGCGTCGGCAAGTTCATCACGCCGGATGTGTACATCACCGTTGAGCAAGAAGTGGGGGCTGAGGAAGACCGCCAGGCGGTCGGGATTCGTTACCAGGTTTCGAGGATCTTCGCGCTGCAAGCAACGGCCGGGACGAGACAGAGCGCGGTGGATCTGTTCTGGGAGTTCTCTTACTGACCACGAACATCGCCGGCGCCCGCAGGGCGACGTTTCTCATCAACACCGCGTTCTGCCTGCTCGGGGTCGGGCTTATCTACTTCCTGGTCTATTTCGAGACGCCTTTCTTCGTCCGATTCCAGGCCGAGGATAACTGGGCTGAGTACGCCTCGTTCACCGGCTGGGGATTGGCCGCGATGCTCTTCGTGGTGGCCGCATTCCGGGGACGGCCGGGGTGGCGCCGGCTGGGACCGGGGCTCTTCGGGGTCGCCTGCTTCCTCGTCGCCATGGAGGAGATCAGCTGGGGCGAGCGCATACTGAACGTGTCGGCACCGGCGTTCTTTCAAAACGAGAACCTCCAGGGTGAGCTGACGCTGCACAACCTGGCCGGGCCGGCGGACTATAACCATCACATCGTTCGAACCACGGTTCTCTTCGCCTTCGTGTGGCCGGTCGCCTCGCGTTGGATCCCCTGGCTGCAGACGCTTCGACGTCGCTTCGGTATCCCGTCGGTTCCGGTGGAGCTCTTGCCATTCTTCGTCGTGCCGGTCCTCATCTATTACTGGTACCTGAGCCCGAGGGTCCTGCGGATTCCATACGCCTTCGAGATTGTCGAGCTGACCCTGGGCATCGCGTTGGCCGTCCTGGCCGGTGACGTGCTGAGACAGACTGGGAGCGACCGTCACGCCGGCCAACGGGCAGTCGCCGCGACGGTCGCGATCTTGGCTGGGGTGTGGCTCCTCGCCGCCCCTCTGGTCTTCTTCTTCTCAAACGATGCGGCAACGAAAAGGGAGCTCCACAAGTTCACGGCTCACTACTTCCCTGGCCGGGTGATGCCTCGCGAAGCGCTTCGCGTTCACGACTACTTCGCGCAGCATCCGGACATGCGCTCGCCGGAGACTCGATTCCACGAAGGCATCCTGCTCATCCGCCTGGGGCGCGAAGAGAGCGGACGGTTGGCGCTCGAGCTCGCCCTTCGAGAGGCCGATCAGAAGCGGGCGGCGAAACCGGGCGTGCTGCGACTAGCCTCCCTTGCTCAGGAGTATCTAGGGCAGGAGGAGAAGGCTCGTCGCACATTCGCCGAGGCGATCCGCGAGGACAACCTCCGGGCCGCCACCGACCACATCTTTGATCGAGCCCAGGCCCTAGCTTCCCTTGGCATTACCCACTTGGCTCAACGATCGCGAGGGAAGGCAGAGACGGCCTTTGCCGCCGTCGATTCCCTGGCCCTCACCCGTGGCCAGCGCTACCGGACGAATCGCTGGATTGATAGAGAGCAAGGTCGACTGCGAGAAGTCCATGCCGTTCTAGGGCTCGAGTCTCGCTAACCCGAACGAGGCCAGAAGCGAGCCGGGTCTCCGCCATGACTGAGGACCCCTGGGATCTTGAAGGCGGTATAATCACTGTATGAATATGTTGAAGACGTTCCTCCTAATGGTGGTTTTGACCGTCGCGCTGGTGTTTCTCGGCGGGTTTGTCGGTGGTCAAACTGGCGCGCTCATCGCCCTGATTCTGGCGGGGGGTATGAACTTCGTTTCGTACTTCTTCTCCGATCGTATCGTGCTGAAGATGTACCGCGCCCGCGAAGTGGGACGCGAGGAGGCACCAGAGCTATACGATATCGTCGAACACCTCTCGCGGCGCGCCGGGCTGCCGATGCCGCGGGTGGCGATCCTGCCCCAGGACCAACCGAACGCATTCGCAACCGGCCGCAACCCAGAGCATGCGGTCGTCGCCGCTACTCAGGGCATCCTCAAGACCCTCGACCGCGATGAGCTCGAGGGTGTCATGGCTCACGAGCTGGCTCATGTAAAGCACCGCGACATCCTGATCTCGAGCGTGGCCGCGACACTGGCGGGTGCGATCATGTACGTATCACGGTTCGGGCTGTTCTTTGGTGGCAATCGCAATCGCGGCGGCGGCGGCATTTTGACATTGGTGGTTGTATTGCTGGCGCCGATCGCGGCGATGTTCGTCAAATCAGCGATCAGCCGCTCGCGCGAGTTTGCCGCCGATCAGGGTGGTGCCGAGATCAGCGGCAAGCCACGCGCTCTGGCATCCGCGCTCAGAAAGCTCGAAGCGGTGTCGAAGCAAGTACCGATGGAGGGAAATCCGGCCACGTCTCACATGTTCATCGTGCATCCGTTTCGCGGAGGTGGCGCAGTGCTCCGTCTGTTCAGCACGCATCCCGCCACCGATGCGCGAGTGGAGCGGCTGATGGGGATGCGAGGGTTCGGCTAACCGGAACACTGTTCTGCGCGTCTCGCTGATCGTCAATCCCGTTTCCGGTGGTGGCGCAAGCCATAAGGCAGCCGAGCGCGCCCGGGCCCGGTTCGAGGCCCGCGGTGACGTGGTTTGGCGGCTGATCACCGTTCCCGACCAAAGCGCGGCGGAGCTCGCCGCTGAGGCGGCGTCCAAAGGTGCCGACCTGATCGTCGTCATCGGTGGTGATGGAACCGTCGCCGAAGTGGCCGCGGGGCTGATGGCCGGTTCGCGGCGCATCCCGCTGGCGGTCGTCCCGCGCGGAACGGCCAACGTTCTGGCGCTCAACTTGGGGATCCCGCGCGATATCGACGGTGCTATCTCGACCGCGCTGGGCGGCACCGCCGTGCCGATCGATGCGGGTAGACTGAATGGCCAGGTGTACCTGGTGGCGGCAGGTACCGGCTCCCACGCCGAGATGGTGGCCGCGGCCGATCGGCGTTGGAAGAGCAAGTGGGGGGTGCTCGCTTATCCGTTGGCATGGTTGAGAAAGAGCCGCGGATCGCTGGACCCGGTGAGCTACTCGGTGACGCTGGACGGCAAGACGCGCGATATCGAGGCAACGATGATCCAAGTCATGAACTGTGGAGCGGTGTTCTGGCGGGGTTGGGAGTTCGCGCCCGGCATCTCGCCGGTCGACGGCTTTCTCGACGTCGTTGTCTATCGCGCCACGACGCTGGCTGAGTACTTGACCGCCGCGACGTACTTGCTGCGCGGGGCACCCACGGAGACCTATCTGGTCGAGCATTGGCGTGGCAAACGGATACAGATCGAGGCTGCCCCGGAGGTCCGGTTACAGCGCGACGGGGAGGTAGCGGGCACGTCACCGGCGACGATCGATGTCGAGCCACGCGCAGTGCCGATCGTCATGCCGAGGAGTGGACCGTGGGCCGGCTGAATCTGCCCGTAACCATGGTGCTCCTCTTGATTGGCTGGGCTGCCGGAACAGCGTTCTTCCCGCTCGGCGGCATGATTCACTTTCTGTTGATCGTGGTGCTCATCGTCTTCATCATCGATCGCGTGGGACGGTTGCCCTAACACTATGGCCGACACCCTTCGCATTCGCGGCGCTCGCGAGCACAATCTCAAAGACCTCGATCTCGAACTCCCTCGCAACCAGCTGGTCGTGATTACCGGGTTGTCGGGTTCGGGCAAATCGAGCCTCGCGTTTGATACGGTTTACGCCGAGGGTCAGCGTCGCTACGTCGAGTCGCTCTCAGCGTATGCGCGGCAATTCCTAGGCGTCATGGAGAAGCCGGATGTCGACACGATCGAGGGGCTGTCGCCGGCGATCGCCATCGAGCAGAAGGCCGGCATACGGAATCCGCGCTCCACGGTCGGCACCGTCACCGAGGTCTACGATTACCTCCGACTTCTCTACGCTCGTCTCGGAACCCCGCATTGCTATCGCTGTGACCGGCCGGTAGCCCGACAGTCCGCCAGCCAGATCGTAGACGCAATCCTGGGTGGGCCAAAGGGGAGTCGCATCCAGATCCTGGCTCCGCTCGTCCGCGGGCGGAAGGGGCAATACAAGGAGGTCTTCGCCGAAGCGCGACGCGAAGGGTTCGTAAGGGTGCGCGTCGATGGCACGGTGCACGATCTCGACGCTGTTCCCAGCCTCAAGAAAAACAAGAAGCACGACATCGAGGTCGTCGTCGACCGGCTAAAGGTCGATCCGCAGTACCGACGTCGTCTCGCTGACTCGATCGAGACCGCGCTCGAGGTCGGCGGTGGTCTGGTCTCGGTCGTGTTCGCGGCCGGTAAATCAGAGGTCGACGAGAGGCTGTTCAGCCGCGACCTGGCCTGTGTTCACTGCGGTATCTCGTACGAAGAGCTGGAGCCCCGGATGTTCTCGTTCAACAGTCCATACGGGGCTTGCGAGGCGTGCAGCGGGCTGGGAACACGGATGGAAGTCGACCCCGAGCTCGTGCTGCTGGACGGCCGGGTTTCGATCCTCGAGGGTGTGGTGCGGCCGTGGGGCGAGCCCAAGGGGCAGTTGGCCAAGACCGTGTTGCCCTCACTGGCGGAGGCGTTTCACTTCGATCTCAACACGCCGTGGGGTGAGTTGCCGGAGTCGATCCGGCGGATCCTGTTGTACGGCGCCGGCGAACAGGAGCTTGCTTTCCACTACCGGACCCACGACCACGCTGGGACCTACACCGGCACCTGGGAGGGGATCGTCGGCCAGCTGCAGCGCCGTTACGAGGAAACCGGCTCGGATTCGGTGCGACGCCAGATCGAAGCTTACATGGCGGTCCTGCCCTGTCATTTCTGCGACGGCAAGCGCCTCAAACCCCAGGCGCTGGCGGTGAAGCTCGGTGGTCGGAGTGTCGGCGAGATCGTCGAGCTGCCGATCTACGTGGCGAGCGAGTTCTTCGAGCAGCTCGAGCTGGCGCCGCGCGAGCGCGAGATCGGGGACCAGATCCTCAAAGAGATCCGGGACCGATTGTCGTTTCTGGTGGCGGTCGGGCTCGACTACCTGACTCTCGAGCGGTCGGCCGGAACCCTGGCTGGCGGCGAGGCTCAGCGGATCCGGCTCGCGACTCAGATCGGCAGCCGGCTCGTCGGCGTGCTGTACGTTCTCGACGAGCCCTCGATCGGGCTCCACCAACGCGACAACGGTCGGTTGCTCGAAACCCTGAAGCAGCTCCGCGATCTCGGGAACACGGTGTTGGTCGTCGAGCACGACGAGGAGACGATCCGCTCCGCCGACCACGTCGTCGATCTCGGGCCCGGAGCGGGTCGGGCCGGAGGGCAGCTTGTAGCCCAGGGATCGCCGGCCGACATCGAGGTCGCGCGCGACTCGATCACCGGCGCTTACCTGCGTGGCGAGCGTGAGATCCCGGTGCCCGATACACGACGGACCGGAAACGGTGAGGCGCTGACCGTCGTCGGTGCCCGCCAACACAATTTGCAGGATCTGACGGTCACCTTTCCACTCGGTGTTTTCACTTGTGTGACCGGCGTGTCGGGGTCCGGCAAGTCGTCGCTCGTCCACGACGTCCTCTACGGCGCGCTGGGTCGCAAGCTGAACCGTTCAAAACGCCGCTTGGGAGCCTTCGATCGGTTGGAGGGAATCGAGCACCTCGACAAGGTCATCGCGATCGACCAATCCCCGATCGGCCGTACCCCGCGTTCGAACCCGGCGACCTACACTGGCCTGTTCACGCCGATCCGCGAGGTGTTCGCCGAGCTCCCGGAGTCGAAGATGCGCGGCTACGCCCAGGGTCGGTTCTCGTTCAACGTGGCTGGGGGACGATGCGAAGCGTGCAGCGGCGATGGTCTACTCAAGATCGAGATGCACTTTCTGCCCGACGTGTATGTGCCGTGCGAGGAGTGTCGTGGCAAGCGGTACAACCGCGAAACACTGGAGATCTACTACAAGGGAAAGACGATTTCCGACGTGCTCGATATGACCGTCGACGAAGCGCTCGAGTTTTTCCGCCGCTTGCCCAAGATCCGACGCAAGCTCGACACGCTGCACGACGTAGGACTGGGGTACATCACGCTCGGGCAGTCCGCGACGACGTTGTCCGGCGGCGAGGCGCAACGGGTCAAGCTCTCATCCGAGCTCGCCAAGGTGGCCACCGGGAGCACGTTCTACATCCTGGACGAGCCAACCACCGGGCTCCACTTCGAAGACGTGCGCATGCTGCTGGACGTGTTGCATCGATTGGTCGATCGCGGTAACACGGTGATCGTCATCGAGCACAACCTCGACGTCATCAAGACCGCCGATCATGTGATCGATTTGGGGCCCGATGGCGGAGATCGCGGTGGCACGATCGTGGCGACCGGGACGCCCGAAGAGGTAGCGCAGGTTGATCGGTCGTACACCGGTGTGTACCTCAAGCAAATGTTGGCGCGAAGTACGGCGCAGGTGGCGTAGGGTCGTGAATCGGGAGAGCAGACTCTCGTTTCTGGCGGCAGGATTTCACCGCTCCGCGGCCGGCGCTCCGCTTCGCCGGGCCTCCTCGCTGCGCTGCGGGGTCTCGGCTCGCTCTCGCGCAAAACGGCCGCGCCGGGTGAGATCCTGCCACCAAGACGAAAATCCGATCTTCGGGTGAGCGTTTTCGACATCATCGGGCCGCGGATGGTCGGGCCGTCATCGAGTCACACCGCCGGCGCGCTCAGGCTTGGGCTGCTCACCCGGGCGCTCTTGGGATGCACGCCGGAGCGCGCGACGATCGGCTTGCATGGGTCGTTTGCGACGACGTACCAGGGGCACGGAACGGACCGCGCGGTAGTCGCCGGGTTGCTCGGGATGGCGCCCGACGATCCGGGGATTCCCGACAGCCTGGCAGTGGCCGACCGGCAAGGGCTCGAGGTGGTCTTTGAGCCAATCGATCTGGGGGCCGCGGCGCACCTCAACACGCTGCGGTTCGATGTCGCGGCGGGCGAAGAGAGCGTGTCGCTGGTGGGCGCGTCGGTCGGTGGCGGTGCGGTCGAGGTCAGCCACGTGAACGATCACGCGGTCGATTTGAGCGGCCGCTTTGACACACTATTGATTCAGGCCCGCGACGTTCCGGGCACCACGGCCACGATCACTCAGCGCTTGGCCGCAACCGGCATCAACATCGCGTTCCTCGAAGTAGGGCGGGAGAAGCGCGGCCGCGAGGCGACGATGATCATCCAGACCGACCACGCTATTCCGGACTCGGTCGTGGATGAGATCGAAGACTATGAGTGGGTGATCTCAACGCGACGATTGAGCAAGGTGACCGACTGAAATGTTGACCAGCATCGCCGAAATCATCGATCGCACGCAGGCCAACGGGGTCCCGATCTGGCGGGTCGTGCTGACCGAAGAAGTCGAAGACACCGAACAGCCGGAAGCGGCGATCCTCGAGCGATTGGCCGAGCGGTTGGCTACGATGCGATCCGCGGTCGAACGCGGGTTATCGTCTGATGCGCCGTCGGTCAGTGGCCTCTTGGGCGGCGGTGCGCGCCGTTTCGAGTCGTGGCGCCAGGGCGAGGCGAGCGTCGTCGGACCGTTTGTCGGTCGGGTTATCGCTCGCGCCCAGGCGACGATGGAGGTCAATGCTCGGATGGGGACGATCGTCGCTACGCCGACGGCCGGTTCTTCGGGCATCCTGCCGGCGGTCTTGTTCACCGCCTCCGACGAGCTCGGCTTCAGCGAGGACGAACTCGTACGTGGCCTGTTGACCGCCGCCGGCGTGGGCCAGGTGATCGTTGCTCGAGCGAGTGTATCGGGGGCGGCCGGCGGATGTCAGGCCGAAACCGGCAGCGCAGCGGCGATGGCGGCGGCCGCGCTGACCGAGCTCCGCGGTGGCAATCCCGAGAGCGTGAGCCACTCGGTCGCGTTCACGCTGCAAGGTATGCTGGGGCTGGTTTGCGATCCGGTCGCCGGGTTGGTCGAGGTGCCGTGTTTGACCCGCAACGTGTCGGGCGCGGTCCAGGCTGTCGCCGGCTCTGAGCTGGCGCTGGCCGGCCTCCACTTTCCGATCCCGGCCGACGAGGTGATCGACGTGATGGGTGAGATCGGCGACCAACTCGACGAGAGGTACCGCGAGACCGCGAGGGGCGGGTTGGCGGCCACGCCGACCGGCCAGCGACTGGCGGGATCGGTGCGGTGGGAAGGTCCCGGTTTCGAGAACACCAACGCCGCGCGGGCCCGCGATCTGGCGCGCGCGGCGGGACTCGCGCCCGATGGGTGACCGGCGGATCCTGATCCTGACCGAGGGGCGGTTCGGCGTTTTCGATGCCAAGACTGCCACCTGCGTGATCCGGTACGCCGCCGACGAGGTCGTCGGAGTTTTGGACAGCGCGACCGCCGGCCAGACGACCGACAAGGTCCTGGGCTTTGGGCCACCGATCCCGATCGTCGCCACACTCGAAGAGGGCTTGGCGCTGGGCCCCGACACGCTGCTGATCGGCGTTGCGCCGCGCGGCGGGCTCCTGCCCGACGCATGGCGAAGCCTGATCGCGGCGGCGCTCGAGACGGGTCTAACGGTGGCCAGCGGCCTCCACACGTTCTTGGGCGATGACCCCGAGCTGGTGGCCATCGCCGCTCGCTCGGGCGGCCAGATCACCGACCTGCGCCGCGTCCCCGATGACCTGCCGGTCGCCTCACGCCGGGCCGATCAGGTCGACGCGACCGTGGTCCTGACTGTCGGCACCGACTGCAACGTGGGCAAAATGACCGTCGCTATGGAGCTCACTCTGGCGGCACGCCGGATGGGTCACCGCGCTGTCTTTGTGCCGACTGGCCAGACCGGCCTGTTCTTGGACGGACGCGGGTTGGCGATCGACCGCGTGATTGCCGACTTCATCGCCGGAGCGGCCGAGATGATGGTGCTCGATAACGCACCTGGGAACGAGTTCGTCTTCGTCGAAGGGCAAGGCTCGCTGCTCCATCCGGGCTACAGCGGGGTGACGCTGGGGCTCCTCCACGGCAGCATGCCGGACGCCCAGGTGCTAGTTCACCCGCCGACCCGAAAACTGTCGGTCGAAGACGAAATCGAGATCGAGCCTTTACCTAAGTGGATCGAGCTCCACGAACAGATGGCGGGATACCTCAAGCCGGCGCCGGTAGCGGGCGTCGCGATCAACGGCTGGGATTTGAGCGAGAGCGAAGCCCGCGCTTGGGCCGAGCGGATCGAGGCCGAGACCGGCCGGCCGGCGGTCGACCCGGTCAAGTTTGGCGCCGAGCGATTGGTCGAGGCGATCATCGCCGTTTGTTCGGTGGCGGACACGGAGAGCCGGTAGCCGATGGCGATCCGGGCCGAGACCAAGCTCCTCGAGTTGACCACTACCCACCCGTTCCGGATCGCGCGATCGGTTCACAGCCATTACGACCACTGGCTCGTCCGGCTCGAACACGATGGCGACGTTGGGTGGGGCGAGGCGGCGTCGACCGAGCGGTACGGTGAGACCGTCGAGACGGTGGCCGGCGCGCTGGACCAGATCGTGCCGCTGCTGGGCGACGATCCGTACGCGATCCACGCCATCGAAGCGCGCATCGCCGGTCATCTCAAAGCCAACCCGAGTGCCAAGACGGCCGTGTCGATGGCGCTCCACGACCTCGTCGCGCGGCGCCATGGGCTACCCCTCTATCGTTGGTTCGGTCTGGAGTTGGATGCGATCCCACCGACCTCGTTTACGATCGGCATCGACGAGCCCGAGGTGATGCGTGAGAAGATCGCCGAGGCCGAGCAGTACTCGATTCTAAAGATCAAGATGGGGTTCGAGGGTGACATCGAGGTGCTCGAGATGCTCCGCCGGACGACCGACAAGCCGATCCGGGTCGATGCCAACGAGGGGTGGACCCGACGCGAAGCTCTGGACCGGTTGCCGGCGCTGGAGGAGCTCGGCGTCGAGCTGCTCGAGCAGCCGCTCCAGTCGACCGACCTGGACGGGTTGGCAGCCGTCGCCAAGGCCACCGAGCTGCCGGTGGCGGCCGACGAGTCGTGCCTTACGAGCGCTGATCTCAAGCCGCTCATCGGTGTCGTCGACGTGATCAACGTCAAGATCGCCAAGTGCGGCTCGCTGGCTGAGGCGCGGCGCACGATGGAAGCCGCCAAGGCGCTCGGGTTTGGGGTCTTTCTCGGGTGTATGGTCGAGTCGTCGCTCGGGATCGCCAGCGCAGCCCATCTGGCCCCACTGGCCGATTACGTCGACCTGGATGGCCACTTGCTCCTCGCCGATGACCCGTTTCAGGGTCTGAGGTTCGAGGATGGCCGCGTTTTGCCAGCCCCTGACGCGGTCGGCTTGGGGGTCGAACCGGTCGCGGCACGCGGTTTGCGCCTCAAGATGCCCGGGCAAACGGACGCAAACGGGTCTTTCGGTACCGAAGCGTCTGGAAAATAAGGACTTAGAAGGAAAACGCGTGCTCTTTTCGGGGTTACGAAAAGGACCGCAATCTCTCAGATTTCTGAATTTCGAGTCAGAATTCTGAGACAACGCCGGAGTGTCTCCGGCTCGACGCGTCTTGGGAATGGCCGCCGGGAGGCGGCAACCGATGAACCGATACGCAATCAGAAACCACGCAAACACCGAGGAGGTGGCCCTCAGCTACAACACGCTATTCGCGAGTTTCAGACGGATTTTTCCAGTGGTAACAATCCTTCACGGAGGAGAACAACCAGCATGAGTTTCTTGAATAAATTCTGGCGGCTGTCGGCCGTCGCGTTGGTGGCAGCGGTGCCGTTTGTGGCCGCCTGTTCCGACGACGATGGTGCAGCACCGCCAACACAGGATCCGCCACCGGTCACGGGTACGATTAGTGGCTCGGTGACGAGCTCCGCCGACGGGAGCGCGATTGTGGGCGCCCTGGTGGGAACGTCGCCGGCGACCGCTACGGCGCTCTCCGATGCGGCGGGCGGCTTTGTGATTACGAACGTGCCGATCCCGACCAACCCGACGTCGTACGCGGTGACCGCGTCGAAGGACGGGTTTGTGTCGGCATCGGCGAGCGTATCGCTTTCGGGCACCGCCCCGACGGCGACGGCAGCTCTCGCTTTAGCGCCTCAGGTGGGCCCGCCGGATCCGACGATGGGCGACCTGAACGTGCTTGTGACGAACCGTACCGGCGCGCCGCA
>DAOWHI010000008.1 GCA_030641505.1 Gemmatimonadota bacterium
CGCGAAGAGCGGCAGCAACTACCTTTGCACCGCGGTCGTGGCCGTCGAGCCCAGGCTTCCCGACCAATACTCGGATCTTCTGTTCAGTCATCATCGTCAACCTCGCTCCTGGGCGGCCG
The DNA here is from genome assembly GCA_030641505.1 of Gemmatimonadota bacterium. Classification (GTDB taxonomy): domain Bacteria; phylum Gemmatimonadota; class Gemmatimonadetes; order JACCXV01; family JAHWKZ01; genus CAMYLR01. The sequence goes on from DAOWHI010000008.1 coordinate 120, forward strand.
CCTCAGAAAATCGACGGTTCCCGCCATGTGCCGTATTCATCACGCATGAGCTCGACAATCTCACCCACCGTCGCATACGACCGTACCGCATCGAGCACGGGTTCCATCAAGTTTTGCTCGTCACGAATCGATTGGCGCAGCGCTTTCATGGCCGCTCCATACTTCGCGTCGTCACGCTTGGCTCGCAGTTCCGCAACGCGGGCGCACTGCTCACGCTCGTACCGCGGGTCGATCCTGAGAATCGGGATCTCCAAGCTCTCGTCTTCCTCGATAAAATCGTTGACCCCCACAATTACACGCCGTCGAGCGTCGATCTCTTCCTGATACCGGCTCGCCGCCACGGCCAGCTCGCGCTGAAAGAACCCTTGCTCGATCCCGGCCACGACACCGCCTAGGTCCTCGATCTGTCGGAAGTAGGCTTCGGCCTCGGCCTCCATCCGATCGGTCAACGCCTCCACGTAGTAGGAGCCGCCCAGTGGATCGATCACGTTGGCCACTCCCGACTCGTAAGCGATCACCTGCTGGGTTCGCAACGCGATCTTGGCCGCTCTCTCAGTAGGCAGCGCGTACGTTTCGTCCATCGAGTTAGTGTGCAGGCTCTGAGTCCCACCCATCACACCCGCCAACGCCTGGATGGCGGTCCGTACGATGTTGTTCTCGGGTTGCTGCTCGGTGAGCGAGCACCCGGCTGTCTGGGTGTGGAATCGCATCAGCAGCGAGCGCGCATTCTTCGCTCCGTGCCGCTGTTTCATGTGACGTGCCCAGATCCGCCGCGCCGCGCGGTACTTGGCGATCTCTTCAAAGAAGTCGTTGTGGGCATTCCAAAAGAACGACAACCGTGGAGCGAAGCGGTCGACGTCGAGCCCGGCCTTTATACCCTCTTCGACGTAGGTGAAACCGTCGGCCAACGTGAAGGCGAGCTCCTGCGCCGCCGTGGAGCCCGCCTCCCGAATGTGATACCCCGAGATCGAAATGGGATGCCACTTCGGCGCGTTGTTGGCGCACCACCCCATCATGTCGACGATGATCTTGAGGTGGGGATCGGGCGGGAAGAGCCACTCCTTTTGCGCGATGTATTCCTTGAGGATGTCGGTCTGAAGTGTCCCTCGCAGCTTGTCCGATGGGACGCCTTGTTCCTCAGCCACCGCCACGTACAGCGCCAGGAAGATGATCGCCGGCCCGGTGATTGTCATTGAAGTCGACGCTAGATCGAGCGGAATTCCGCGAAACAAGGTCTCCATGTCAGCTAGGCTGTCGATCGCCACACCGCACACCCCCACCTCACCCTCCGACATCGGGTGGTCAGAGTCGTATCCCATGAGCGTCGGCAGGTCAAAAGCAACCGACAACCCGGTCTGGCCGTGATCTAGCAGGAAGTGGTAGCGCTGGTTGGTCTCTTCGGCGGTGGCAAACCCAGCGAACTGACGCATCGTCCACAGCCGAGTCCGGTACATCGAATCGTACACGCCTCGGGTGTACGGGTACTCACCTGGCAGACCTATGTCTTCGAGCGGATCGTTGTCAGCCAAATCGAGAGGGGTGTAGATCGGCGCCACCTCCATCGAGGAGGTGGTCGTAAAGTCGATATCTCGTGTGGATTGCCGATCCCTTCGATCGCGCCACACCGCTACGCGTGCTGCCATACGCTCTTCGCGAGTGGACGCCTCCTGAACGATCGGCCTGCCATCGTCGCGACGATCCTTGCGCACGGTGGGCGTCATCCTCGCTCCTCCTGCTCGGTCCCAGGACGGGCTGACCGTGAGTCGAGCCCAACCGCGGCTACAATCTCATCAGCCACCGAGTACGGCGTCGCGTCGCCGTCGCGGATCCGATCGAGGGCCCGCTCCAGAATCTCCTCTCCCCCACCCCATTCCCACACGTGCGCATCGACACGACGGGCGACCAAATCACGAACCCGATCCGCGGATCGCGCGCGCTGCTTGGCAGTAGACGCGCCGCTCTCGTAGCAATGGCTTCGATGCGCATCGATCGCGGCGGCGAGCTCTTCGATGCCTTTGCCTTCGACCGCCACGGTGCGCACGATCGGCGGAGCCCAGTCCCGACCATCGTGCGGCTTGAGCCCCAGCGTTGTTGTCAACGCTCGCTCCAAGTTCTCGGCTCCCGGGCGATCCGCCTTGTTTACAACGAACACGTCGGCTATCTCCATCAACCCAGCTTTCATCGTCTGGACCGCGTCACCGGATTCGGGCACCAACACGACCACCGTCGTGTCAGCCGCGCTGACGATATCACGCTCGGTCTGACCGACGCCGACCGTCTCGTGAATGACGACGTCGAAACCAAACGCCTCCAACAGGTCAGCCGCTTCGAGCGATGTGGTGGCCAAGCCGCCGAGTCGTCCGCGGGACGCCATCGACCGGATGAACGCCCCTTCATCCAGTGTGAGATCCTGCATCCGGATCCGATCGCCAAGTAACGCTCCACCAGTGAACGGGCTGCTGGGATCAACGGCGAGGATGCCGACCTTTTGATCGTGCCGCCGGCACAGCAACGCGAACTTCTCGGTCAGCGTGCTTTTTCCGGCACCCGGAGGGCCTGTCACGCCGACGCGGAACGCACGCCCCAGGCCGGAGTGGGTGGCGTGCAACAGTTGCTCGAACCCGGGCTGCTGGTTTTCGATCCACGTCAGCGCGCGGGCCAGCGCGCGGCGGTCGCCGCGAGCGAATCGCTCGAGCAGCCCCGCCACCTCGGGGGTCCGGGATGTCGAGGCCATCACACCCAAAAGTTACGCCGGATCTGCAAGTGGCGCTACGTCTTACGCTCCTCCTGACGGGCCGCCGGGAAGAGCACGTTGTTCAGAATCAGGCGATAGCCGGGCGACCGCGGATGGTACTCCAGATCGGTGGGGGGGTCGCCGATCGCATGCTGTGAATCCTCGGGGTCATGACCGCCGAGAAAGGTGAACGTTCCGGCGCCAACATCACCGTGCAGGTACTTGGCCAAGCTGCCCCTGGCGCAAGTGGCGAGCACCAGCACGCCAGGCTTTAGGGTCAACGGCTGAAAAGAGGTCGTCAAACCGTACCAATCGGGGAATCGCAGCCGATGGTTCTGCGTCAACATGGCGGCTACCGGATCAACGGTCGGCGCGAATTGCGCCAACTGCACCGTGTCGAGTACGCGACGGTCGGGAGTGTTCACTCGGTGCCCGTCAATCGTGGAGAACGGCCCGACGTCACCCGGCTCAAGTGCGAAATCGGCGAAAGAGAGCGTGCCGCCAAAAACCGGTGGATCGCCAGCTAGAGCGAGATCCAGGGTCTCGGTGGCGGCGCACATCGCGAACAGAAACCCGCCCTGGTTCACGTAGTCGCGGATCGCTGTCGCGATCGCGAGCTTGAGCGATCGAGTGTCTCCAAAACCAAGCTCGGTGGCCGTCTCCCGATCTACCCTCACCGCCTCCCTGTACCAGTCGGTCGATTGCACGTTGAGGCCGTACTTGCCGTATTGACCGGTAAAATCCTCATGATGGAGATGCAACCAGTCGATGTCCGCCAGTTCAGCGCCAAGCACGTCACCATCCCACACCACTCGATACGGTATGTCAGCGAACTCGAGTGCCAGCCGTACGGCATCGTCCCACGGCGCAGCGTAGGGCGGCGCGTACACAGCGATCTCGGGTGCAACCTCGAGTCGAACCGGCGCCTGTGCACCGCTCGAAGACAACTGATCCAACGTCAAATCAGTGGCCGTTTCAGTCATCACACCGCGCTCGAGACTGTCCTCGTACGCGGCCGGATGATGAATCAGAAACGACCCGCCACGATAGTTGAGCAGCCAATCGGCGGTCCCACCTTGCTGTAACGCGCGGTAGACGATGCCGTAGGCGCGCAGCGGGTGAGGCTGGGCCTCGTCCATCGGGATGACGAAGGGCTGAAGTGCGACGCGTCGATTGCGACCGACGTTTGGCCCGGCACGCGCCGATCCCGGAACGGCGGTCACCGCCGCCAACCCGGCCAACTGGAGAAACCGACGGCGGTTCACGATCGTCCATCATCGCCGTTAGCCCCGGCGAGCAGTCGTCGTGCCTCGAGCGCATACGGACTGGTGGCGTGCGTGGCCACGATTTCGCGCCACAGCGCCACCGCGCGCTCGGGGTTCGCGGCTACCGCTGCCCAGCGGCCCGCTGCCAACAACAGAGCCGGCGCTTCGCCGCTGGCCGGAGACCGCTCCACCACTCGAGCGAGCATCTCGCTCGCGCCGGTCGCATCACCAGCCCGCCCCCGCCACTCACCGGCCAGTCCGTACACCAGTGATCGCGCGATGCCGAGCGAGTCCGACTCGCCGATCGAACTTGCCAGCGAGTCGAGTCGGGTCGACGCCACCGCCGCTCGTCGAGGGGCTTCGATCATCGTCCGACCGAGCACGGCATAAAACGGGTCCGCCACCCGCGCTCTGAGGAGCCACTGGACTAGTCGCGCACGCCCCAGCGCTTCGAGTGCAGCAGCGGTCGCATCGTCCTTGCTGATCGCGCGCGCATAAGAAGCGATGGCACTATCGGGTCGTTGCCGGCTCAGCCACAGGTCCCCCAGCGGCACGCCGAGCGCCGCCGAATCGACGCCCTCCGCGCGCGCGCGTTCGAGCGCACGTTCAACGGCGGCAAAATCACCGGCCACCCGGGCAGCAGCGACTTCCGCCACCCACGCCCCCTGGTCGGCGCCGGGCACCCCGGCCCGCGCCGCCGCTCTGAGCTCGGCGGCGGCCCGGCCGTGGTCGCCAGCCGCACGGGCGATCTCGGCCGATAGCAAGCGGTCGGACGGTCTCGAGGCAGGCGGTCC
>DAOWHI010000074.1 GCA_030641505.1 Gemmatimonadota bacterium
ACGGTCGTCTTGCCGGCTCCTGACAGGCCCGCCAGGTAAACCTTTGTCGAGCTTGTGTGGCTCAGGCTAGATCTCCTCGGCTGGAGCTTCGACCGGCTCGGGTGGCGGCGCAGGCGCCGCGCGCAACCCCTTCGGAAGCGCCAAACCACGCCACGGGATCCGCGCCGCGTACTGATCGAACGCCGACCGTGTATCGCTCACCCGATCTCCACCGAACTTTTCGAGCAACGCCTCGACGATCGTCAACGCTACCATCGCTTCGGCGACCACACTGCCAGCCGGAACGACGAGCGTGTCGGATCGGATGTAGCGGCACTCAGTCTCCTCACCGGTCGCCAGATCAACCGACCGCAGCGGTCGCCGCTGGGTAGCGATCGGCTTGAAGAACACCTTGACGACGATCGGCTCGCCGTTCGAGATCCCGCCCTCGATCCCGCCGGCGCGATTGGTACGCCGGGTAACACCGTCCTGCCAGAAGAGCTCGTCCTGGGCGTCACGACCGAAATCCAACGGCGTCTCGATCCCGTCGCCGATCGACGCCGCTTTGACCGACTGAATCGACAGGATCGCTTGCGCGAGCGACGCCTCGAGCCGGCGATCCCACTGCGCGTAGGATCCCAATCCGGGTGGCACACCCAGCGCGACCACCTCGGCCACCCCACCCAACGTCTCCTGTCGCTCTCGCGCCGACTCGATCTTTGCCAACATCTCGTCTTCCACCGACCGATCTGCGCAATAGAGCGGCGAATGATCGCGCTCCGCGACCAGCTTCTCCCAGTCCGATCGATCCGGCGAGGCTTGTACGCCACCGACGACAACGACGTGGCCGACGACGGCGATGTCGAACGCGCGCAGAAACGTGTGCGCGACCGCACCCAACGCGACCCGCATCGCCGTCTCTCGCGCGCTGGCCCGCTCGATCGCCGGATTGGCATCGTCAAAACCGTACTTCAACATACCAGTCAAATCCGCATGCCCGGGCCGGGGTACCGTTCGAGGCGGCTGCCTATCATCCGGGATCCGGCTCCGGTTGCCGATCGACAGGCCTATCGGTGCACCGGTCGTCTCGCCTTTCCAAATGCCGGCGACGATGCGCACTCGATCGCGTTCGATGTTCATCCGAGCGCCGCGCCCGACACCCCCCTGACGCCGCCACAAGTAACCATCGATGTCGTCGGGAGAGAGCGAGAGTCCTGCCGGAATGCCTTCCAGGATCCCGATCAGCTCCTCGCCGTGCGATTCACCGGCGGTCATGTACCTCAGCATCGGGGCGCTCGCTCCGCCTGTGTGGCTGATCGGAAGTTGTTGGCGTAACCGGCGGCGGCGCGCGCGTCGTTGTCGATCACCAGCGCCGCTGCCAACGCCGCCTGATGAACGAGCATCCCGACACCATTGATCGCATGCGCACCCTCGTTCGTCGCCAACTCGAGGAACCGGGTGACCGCCGGATCGTAGTTCAGATCGACCGCCACTGCGTTCGGGAACCACGCGCGGTAAGGCACCGGCGGTTCGTCGCCGGCCTGTCGGCCCAGCGGGGTGGCGTTGACGACGATCGTCGGCGACTCCAACAGATCGAGTGCATCCCAACCGACGCACCCGCAATCTTCGCAGCCTGTCACGGCCTGCTCCGGCGATCGACTGACGAACGTAACGCGAGCACCGGCATCGGCGGTCGCGCGAGCCACCGCACGCCCCGCACCACCAGTCCCCAACAACGCAATCCGTTGACCAACCAACGGTACATCAGCATCCTCCAGACTGCGCAGGAACCCGTAGCCATCGGTCGTTTCGCCACGCCAGCCGCCGGATTTACGTAACACGGTGTTCACCGAAGCGATCCGTTCGGCTGGTGAAGACAGCCGGTCACAACGCGCGGCCGCTGCTTCCTTGTGCGGCGCGGTCACGCTGAACGCATCGAGGTCGGACACCCAGATCGCTTCCCAAGCCTCGGTATCGCCGGGCTCGACCGGCCAGCGTTCGTATTCGATCTCCAAGCCGCGTGCCTCGCCCATCGTCTCCCACAAGTCCGGGCTCAAGCTGCCCGTCACCGGCCAGCCGACGATTGCCAAACGGTAGCTGGACTTAGTCTCAGACACGGACGGGCACCCCCGCACACGACACGAGGTCGGTCAAGAACGACGGGTACGAGACGTCGATCCACTCAGTGCCGTCAAGCGTGCTCCCACCCTGTGCCAGGGCGGCACCAATCGCCAGCGCCATACCAATCCGGTGGTCGCCCGCGGCGTCCAACCGCGCCCCCTCGAGCACTGTGGGACCACGGATGTCGAAACCATCGGGAGCCATCTCCATGTCGGCGCCCATGCGCACGAGGCCGGCGGCGATCGCTTCGATCCGATCGCTCTCTTTGACCCTCAGCTCAGTCGCTCCGCGGACGCGCGTCAAACCCTCGGCTTGTGTGGCGACGACCGCGATCAAGGGCAACTCGTCGATCGTCCTCGGAACGATCTCGGGATCCACGTCGATCCCCGACAGCTTCGTCCCCATCACGCGCACATCACCGTACGGCTCGGGTTCGGTCACCACAACCGTCGTCTCGACTTCTGCCCCGAATGCGCGGAGTAGATCCAGAAACCCGGTGCGCGTCGGGTTGAGCCCGACCTCCTCGACGACGATCTCGCTTCCCTCTCGCGCAGCAGCCAGCGCCAGGAAAGGGGCCGCGGACGAAAAGTCTCCGGGCACGTCGATATCCAGTGCGGTGAGGTCGCCGGGACGGACTCGGACTTCCCTCTCCCGTCGCTCGATTCGCGCACCCATCGCGGCCAGCACCCGCTCAGTATGGTCGCGACTGACGCCGGGCTCGATCAGCATAGTCAATCCATCGGCCGCCAAACCGGCCAACAAAAGCGCCGTCTTGAGCTGGGCACTGGCGACATCGAGATGGTGTTCGGCACCGGTCAGCGGCCGGCCGGTGACCGTCAGCGGCAACGTGTCGGCCGGCTCGATCTCAGCGCCCATCCGGCGCAGCGGCTCGACCACCCGTCGCATCGGTCGTCGCGAGAGCGACTGATCACCGGTCAACGTGACCGGGGCAGGTGCCCGCGAGGCGAGTAACCCCAGTAACAAGCGGGCGGTGGTTCCAGAGTTTTGACAGTCGATCGGCTGTTTTGCGTGCCAGTGGGCGCCTCCCGTGACCCGGACTCTATCGTCGCCCAACCGCTCGATCGTTACGCCCAACGCCTCCAGCGCACCGAGTGTCGCGCCGACATCGGCTCCCGGAGCCAATCCGCGAACCGTCGCGGTCCCTTCGGCGACCGCGTTCAGCACCAACGCGCGATGGCTGATCGACTTGTCGCCAGGCACCCGGACTCGCGACCGGACGCGTCCGACCGGTCCCAGCCCGACCCGGTTCATACCGTGGCCAGGTGCGGTCTCAAGGCATCCCGGACCCGGACCAAATCGTCCATCATCTTCGTGAATTGCGCGAACGTGAGGCTCTGTGGGCCATCCGAAAGCGCGTTCTCCGGATCGGGGTGAACCTCGACCATGACACCATCAGCGCCGGCCGCCAGCGCGGCGATCGCCAACGGCGCCACCAAATCGCGGCGACCGGTGGCATGGCTTGGATCGACGATGACCGGTAGATGGGACAGCTGCTTCAGCAGCGGCACAGCGGCGATGTCGAGGGTGTTCCGTGTGTAATGTTCAAACGTCCGGATTCCGCGCTCGCACAGCATTACGTTGGTGTTTCCTTCGGCCACGATGTACTCCGCTGCGAGCAGAAACTCTTCCAAGGTCGCGCTTTGGCCACGCTTCAGGAACACTGGTCGGTCGCTTTTCCCGACCCGACGAAGGAGACGAGAGTTTTGCATGTTGCGTGAGCCGACCTGCAGGATGTCGGCGAACTCGCCGACCTTTTCGACATCCTCAGCGCTCACCACCTCGGTAATGATCGGGAGTCCCGTCTCCTCACGGGCGCGCGCCAATAGCTCCAGTCCCTCAACCTCCATACCCTGGAAGGCGTAGGGCGACGTTCGAGGTTTGTACGCACCGCCACGAAGAACGTTCGCACCTTGCGCTTTGAGAAAGTGTGCGCATTCGAGGATCTGGGACTCAGACTCGACCGCACAGGGCCCGGCTATGACCGTGAAACCACCGGCGCCGATGGCGAACCCGCGACCGTGCACCACAGTGTCCTCCGGTTGGAGCTCGCGACCAACCAACTTGAATGGCCGCTGGACCGGCACCACGTCCTCGACGCCCTCGAATGCGCGCAGTCGATCGATCGGAATGCGCCGCTCCTCGCCGAGGAGCCCGATCACCGTGCGACCGTCGCCGCGCACGATCCGCCCGATCGTGAGCCCCTGATCTTCGATGAACTTGACCAGCTCACCCATCGCCTCGATCGAAACGCCGGGCTTCAGGATTACGATCATCGTGGCTTTCCCGTCTCGATCAAGTCTTGACGCAACGCGGCCGTGGCACCCAAGTAGCAGTGGTTCGGTTTAGGTTCACTAGTGGTCGTCACGACCAGCATCAGCACGCGCACGGTCCTCGGCAGATCACCTTCAATCGCGCTTTCCTGCGCGCCCAAAAGCGGCACATCGAGCCACCCCAGCCGACGCGCGCCAGCCGCCGCATGGGCGACGGTCAGATCCGGCGTCTGCGTGATCCAGATCGCGAGCAGCGAACTGGGATCAACCCCATTCCGCTCGACCATCGCACGCAGCAGCTCCACGGTCGCCGATTCGATCCCGGAGACCGTATTCTCGCCGACCTGAATCGCGCCCCGGATTCCGATCATCGTCTTGTTGTCGTCGTCGCTCATTCGTGCCCCGAGGAAGTTCGCCTTCAGTTCCGGTCCCGGCCACGCCGCAGCGTGGCCCCCCGGGTGACGCTTGGCAGGTTGCGGATACAGGGTCGCAATCCACCCTCCAAGCGAAGGGGAGGTGTGGTGGCGACCCTCCGCCCGAGCGGAAGCGGTTTACCGAGAGTCGGCAGTCAGCTACCGTTACCCGGGGGGATACCCAAGCGGAAGTGGCGCAAGTCGTAGGCTGGCATAGAGGATGCGGCTGTTGACGTCGATTATGATCAGTGGTGCATTGAGCCTATTCAGAACACGACCCAACCGTTGGCCCAGTTGCGTACTGGCGGTGACGATTTGCGCCGTCCTGTCGTGCTCGAAGAGCTCGTCGCCGTCTGGGCCCAGCGATCCACCTCAGGGACAGATCTCCATTTCGGCTACCTCGCTCAGTTTCTCGGCGCAGACCGGTAGCTTGCCCATCACGCTTCAGAACGGGACGCCCGCGACCGTCTCCTGGCGGATCAATGTTCCGACCGAGTGGTTATCAGCTACGCCAACAACCGGAACACTTTCGCCAGGCCAAGCAACGGTGATGGTCAGCGTCGATCGCTCGACCCTGCCGACTGGAACGCACAGTGGTCAGTTCCAAGTCAGCTTTGGTGAAGTCGTTTTTTCGGTCTCTGTGACCGTCGACAACCCCGGTCAGGGGGTCGCGGGAATCTCGCCGTCGACTGTATCGCTTGGCCCCAGCGACAATTCAGGATTGTTCCAAGTCTCAAACTCCGGCACCGGTTCGCTCTCATGGTCGATATCCAAACCGAGCTGG
>DAOWHI010000211.1 GCA_030641505.1 Gemmatimonadota bacterium
CAAGGAGCCGGGCGACGACTTCCTCGAGCACTACACGAGCCTGATCGGCAAGACGATCGGGTTACCCCCCACGGCGCTTGTGCTCGCCGCTGAGGAGATCGTGTTCGGCGAAATGCTCCAGTAGGAGCGCTTTCTCGCCGCCCCTATCCAGCCACCGCAGGCGTCGTTTCTTCCGCACCGGTGATCTCGGGTCGCTTGCCGGCTTCGATCGCCTTGTGTTCGCGCACGATCTGCAACACGACCAAGAGCCAGACCCCGATCACCACCAGGTTGAAGACCGCGAATCCGCGGGCACCGAACACGAAGACCGACGTTCCCAAGAACACGATTGCCGCCGAGAACACATCGCCGATCCGGTGGAAGAAGCTGTCGATCACCTGCTTCGCCTTGTACTTGATATCGCGCGAAGTCGGCAGGAACAGCATCTGCATCGTGGTCTTGTTGACCGAATAGTCGGAGGCGTTCTCGAACGTCTTGCCGAGCCTGGCGAACCGGAGCGCCGGCAAGAAGAAGATGATCGCGTACGTACCCAGTGCGATGATTGGCAACCATAGGAGACCTGCTCGAACCCCACCGTACTTGATCAACCGGCCGACGATGAAGAGCTGCAGGAACATCCCCAGCAGATTGGCCCACAGGAAAAAGTTGGCATAGAACGAGCCGATCACCGACCGCTCGTACTCGCGCTGACTGTCGGCGCTGGCGGGATCACCGAAGTCACGGTTTCCGAACGCCAGCGTTACGCCAGCCTGCGTCGCCTCGGTCGCCGCCAGCTCGGTGCGCTCGGCTCCGTAGTTCTCGACCAACTTGCCGAGGATGTATTCACCGGTTGTGTTGACCAGATTCAACAACAGGGTCAAGAGAGCGATGTACCCCAAGTACCGATGCTTGAGCAGCAGATCGAAACCGAGGCTCTCCTTCTCCTCCGGTTTGTCTTTATCTGCCTTGGCCGCGTGCTTGGCGGTCATCTCCCGTTGCCGAGCCTGGAGCGCTGCTTTACCCCATACCCGACGTGAGATGATGATCGTCAGACCGATACACGCCGCGAGCACCGCCGCTGCCCACAACAGCATCTCGAACACACTGAAATACTCGAGCAGCCGCCTTGCGATCCCCGCCCCGGCGAACGCGCCAAACGAGCCTCCGAATGCGACCAACGGGAAGAGCCGTTTGCCGGCTTCGTTGTTGTAGACGTCGTTGGCGTACGACCAGAACTGGGCAACGACCATGACGCTGAAGATCCCGACCCAGACAAAGAAGGCGTAGCCGAGGTATGGGATGTCGGTGCGGCTAAGCGCCCAGAAGACGATCAGACACGCGATGAACAGGGAAGTAACGACAGTGATCAACCGCGTGCGCTCGTAGCGTGAGACGAGTTTCGCGTACCCACCGACCAGAAAGAACAACAGCACCGCCATCGCGGCCACCAAGTAACTCTTGGCCTCGGCGCCGCCTTCAGCCAAGATCAACGCCTCACGAACCGGCTTGATCAGGTAGTAGCTGGTCAGCAGGAGGAATACGTCGAACGCCATGAGCAGAACCAGCATTCCTTCGCCGGGTCGCACATCGGTAAAGAGACTCAGAAAGCGCTCGAACAGGCTCTTTCGACTTGCGCCGTCGGTCATCGACATCCCTCCTGGTGGCGGTCGGTTGGGCTGAGGTTCGGTAACCTAATCCGCTGTGAGCACAACCCACCACCCCTCCCGGGACCGTGCCCAGGTCGCGATGTGGGCGCTGATCCTGATCTGGGCCGCGAACTTCTCGGTCGTCAAAGCAGCGCTGATCGATTTCGAGCCGCTGGCGTTCAATGCCGCTCGGTTTGTTCTGGCCTCAGCGCTGATGTTGGTGTTCTTGCGGCACACCGGAGGTCTACCGCGCTTCAAGCGCTCGGAGTGGCCGGTGCTGGTCGGCCTCGGCTTGCTGGGCAACACCTTGTACCAGGTTCTGTTCATCTTTGGGATCGACGGCACCCTGGCCGGTAACTCGGCACTCATCCTGGGAACTGTGCCGGCATACGTGGCGGTCCTGTCGTCGTGGCTCGGACACGAGCGGCTGGGCACCAAGACGTGGGTCGGCGTCGCGCTCTCATTGGTCGGTGTCGCGCTTGTCGTGTGGGGGAGCGCGCGCGTCGAGTTCGGTCAAGCCACGGTCCGCGGCGACCTCCTGATGGTGGCGGCTGCGATCGGCTGGTCGCTCTATACGGTGGGCTCGAGCCCGCTCGTCCGCCGCTACGGCGCGCTGCCGGTGACCTCGGTGACCCTGTGGATCGGCACGGTAGGGTTGGTCTTGATCAGCGTGCCGTCGCTATCGAGCCAGTCGTGGACGGTTATTTCATGGGCGTCCTGGGCCGGGCTTCTGTACAGCGGCGCCTTCTCGATCGCGGTCGCGTACCTGTTGTGGTACTACGGCGTGCGCCACATGGGCAGCACGCGCACCGCGCTCTACTCGAACGCGATTCCGATCGTCGCCCTGGCGATCGCGTGGCTGACGCTCGGCGAAACCCCGGGTTGGCTCCAGTTGCTGGGCGCCGTCGCGATCGTGATCGGGGTCACCCTATCGCGGGAAAAGGGTGTCAAGCGAGGGGACAAAAAAGGGGCGGTCGCCGGGGACCACCCCTTTTCCGAAAACGAAGGGTTGGAGGCTCTAGATCGCCGCGTCTAGCGGGCGCCGAGCTCTTTCAGCTTATCGACGGCGTTCGTGTTTTCCGGGTTTAGCTCGAGCGACTTCTCGTAGTACTCGATCGCGTGTTCGTTGTCGCCCTTGGCCATGTAGGCCTCGGCCAGGCTGTCCCACGGATTGAACGCTTCCGGATGCAGGTCGACGTTGAACTGGAAGACCTCGATCGCGCCATCTAAGTCGTCACGCCCGAGAAACTCGTAGCCGAACGCGTTCATCCCGTTCTCGGGAACCAGCAGGTTGTCGGGGTACTTCTCCCGTGTTGCCTGGAACACCGCGCGCGCTTCCGCGAACTGACCGGCCCGCGCCAACTCCAGGAATCGCCACTGCTCGGTAATGAATCCGTGGGGCTCGGGTTGACTGAGCGCCCACACGTAGGCCGCCACGGAGGCGAGTTGCTCATCGCTGACGTTCAACCCGCCCTTCGGGTTCATCGGAAACGGCCTGGGCTTTACCGCCTTCATGTTCGGCTGGGGGACGCCCGAGATGATCGTCTGCAGAATGCCATCGAGGTCACCTTGGCTGTGGAGCCACTCGACATCGGACAGATCCGGCGCTCGTGTCCCGCTTCCCCTGCCCGCAATCGCGTGGCAGAAGACGCAGGTCCCGCCGTTGAACAAGTTGCTCCCGGCTAGGATCTGTTCGGGCGTAACGCTATCGGATGTGGCTTCCCCGGCATCCTGACCGAGGGCCGGGCTGGCGAGCATCGCCGCGATCATCATGACCGGGGCAAAAGACAACCGTAGTGAGCTAACCACGACAAACCTCCATTGGACAAAACGTCTAGAGCACGGTGGCGGGCGGTCCCGCAGCACCAAAACTCTAGACTATCTGTCGCGGCCGCGCATTCAATCGGGGCAGGCGACGCCGGCCATGTCCTCGATCATGTCGCGACACACCTGGACCGCGTCCTTACCGTCCCTGATCTCCTTCATGATCTCGATGCAAGTCGCCATCGCCGAGCCGGCCTCCGGGGTATCGTAGCCCAGCATCAGGATCTCTTCACGGATTCGCTCCTGCTCTTCGGGCGACATCTCGTGAAGCGCCTTGAGAATTTGCTCTCTCGTCATCTGTGACTCCTTCCTGCTTCGTATTGGGCCACGCCTGAATATGGGATCGCTCCCTGATAGTGTAGGCCGACAAGTGGTGACAATTCTGTCGGGGAATTCCTCAAGTCGTTGTCGGGAGACGGCTGGCAGCCCCCGGGGGGGGCGACGCAACGTTATGGGAGTGATGGGTCTTTACGACAGGATGAGTTGGAGTAGAATCAGGAGCCGCCACCGTCGGCGGTGGGGTGTCCACGCGGTCGCGTTGCTCGGCCTCGCGCTGGCTGGACAGGTCGCCTGCAACGGCGATGGTGGCAACGGCTCCGCCATGGGGCCGATCCCACCACCCGGCGGTTCGGGGCCGTGGGAGGTCCTGCAATCGATGGCCAATGCGCGGACCGAGAACAGCGTCGCTGCGCTCGGCGGGCGAGTGTACACGACTGGAGGTTTCGGACCCGGCCGCACCGCGGCATCGACCGTCGAGCGATACGATCCGACGACTGATCGATGGACGACCGTGACCGAGCTCCCGGCCTCGGTCAACCACGCTGGCATGGCGGCGGTCGGTGGGCTTCTGTACGTCGTCGGCGGTTACTTCGGCACCAGCTTTAACCCCATCAACTTGGTCCAGATCTACGATCCCGTTGCGGACGCGTGGTCGGCCGGTGCCCCGATGCCCGCTAGCCGCGGCGCGATCGCAGTGGCGGTGAGGAATGGCAAGATCCATGCGATCGGGGGCGTCAACGCGGCTGGGGAAACCGTCGGCACACACGACGTGTACGATCCGGTCGCGAACGATTGGCAGTCGTTGGCTCCGATGCCGACCGTCCGTGAACATATCGCGGCGGCCGCGATCGGTAACAACATCTACGTCGCCGCCGGTCGCTTCGGCGGCCAGAACCGAACCACTTTAGAGATCTACGACGCGATCAGCGATCAGTGGTCGGCCGGACCACCGGTGCCGACCGCCAGGAGCGGCGTCGCGGCGGTGGCGCTAGACAACAAGTTCTATTTGTTCGGTGGGGAGGACCTTCAGTCGACGAACACGTTCGACGCCAACGAGCGCTTCGATCCGGCGACAAACCGTTGGGAGCAGCTCAATCCGATGCCGACCTCGCGCCACGGCCTAGGCGCTGCCGTGGTTGGCAATTCGATTTACGTTGTCGGTGGCGGGCCGCAAGCCGGCTTCGCGTTCAGCCGAGCAAACGAGCGATTCACGCCGTAGCAGGTGTCACGAAGCCGCCTTCCCGCCAAGCTGCGCGCCCTGGCGGCACGTTGCGACGAACGATTCCTCGGCCTGTGCGCAGAGCGATGCTCGCGTCTCGTGGTCTGCGACCAGGGTCGCGATCTCCTCGCCTAACCCCTTGTAACACATAGACTTATAATCTTGATCGTCTTCGATGACGTGACAGAAATCGAGTCCACTTTCGGCCCGCGCGGTCCAATCGACGAACGCTTTCACAACACCCACATAACACCAGCCGCGGTACTCGGTGCTTCCGGCCTCACAATGGCCGGCGGCTGTTTCGGGATCCTTTGTGTAGGCGGTAACGCTGCGCCCCAGACTCTGATGACATGTAGGGCGCATGTTCGCCGGTGCCCCGTCACACGACGCCGATGCATCCTGTAGGTCGCCGCCATTGTGGTGCAGCATCACCGACGTTTGCATCAGATAGCACTGCTGGTGATAGCGCGCGTCCATCACCGAGCATGGGTAGTGTGGATCGTCCGGATCGATCGCCTTCCAAGCAGAGTCAAATGCATCGTGGCTCGCGTGCCCGATCTCGTTCCCGTTGGAGTCGTCTTTGGTTTCGGCGGCCAGGACCGAGGCCGGATGGTGTGGAGACGTGGCGCCCATGACGTTCTCCATGAACGCTCCGCCGTAACACGACTCGCGATCCCAAAAGTCGCCCAGCAGATCGCACGCCTCGAGCGCCTTGGGCAGGTGATGGTCATGGTACATCGTCAACCCATGACCCATGCCGTGCACGCATTGGAACAGAATCCAGCGGCTCTGATCGGCCCGCTTGTAGGGCCGGCACAACTCCTCGAGCACCTCGGCGTCGGGGTTGCCCCGATCCTCGAAGTACGCCTGAATCACCCCGTGATAGCACCCCGACGAGAAGCTCTCGGTACAGCCCGAGAAGGTTTCGGCCACATCAGGGGATAGCTGATAGGCCTCGATTCCGATGTGATGGGCGTAGACGTGAGCGTCGCGGGCTGCGTCATCGTCCCGGACCACCAGCGAGTCGAGTGTGTGCATCGTCGGGCGCACGCCAAGCGCCCCGAGTCGCCCACTCAATGCGGCTTGATAGCAGTCGATCTTCTCCTGTCCCGCCAAGTCGCCGCACCGCTCTACCAACGCGCTCGCGGCCGTTCCCGGATCCTTCGCGATCTCCCGCCCGCCGCGCGAGCCAAGATCAAAGAGCGAAAACCCGCCACCCAAGGACATCAACACGGCCAGGCCCAGGACGAGGATCGCCACGATCGCGGCCGACAACAGCGTCCGCCGGTGCTTGGGTGTCGCGGTCACAACCCCTCGCGCTCGACCCGCTCCCGCATCCGAGACACGTCACCTTCCATCCGCGTCATGAGCGCCTCAAACCGTTCGTCCCCGTAGAGATCCTCAAAAGTGGGATCGGTGCGGATCAGCTTATAGGCGCGAAAGCCCTTGCCATACGCATCCTCGAGTACGTCAACCGCCTCGTCGATCCGACCCTGGAGCGCCAACGCTTGAACCAGGTAGATGTATGCAACCTGGTGCGCTTGACCAGCGGGCTCGATCTGCGCCCGAGCACGGCGTTCGGCCTCCCGAAAGAGCTCCTGCGCCTCGTCGTGATTCCCCAACTTGAGGTGCACAAACCCTAGGTACGTGAGCGGTTGGAACTCCGGCGCCAATCCGAGGACGAATGCTTCGACAAGCGGCCTTGCCTGCTCGTAGTTCTCACGTATTAGGTCGAGCCGAATCTTAAGGATCATGACCTCCGTCGAGAGCGGTTCCAGCGACCGGCCGAGCTCGATCTCCTCGGCGGCCCTCGCTTCGTCCCCTTGAAGCAGATAGAGCAGCCCGATGAAGGCGTGGCTGCTCCCGTTGTCGGGTTCGATCGTGAGTCGGCGACGGTACCAACGTTCCGCCTCAACGTAGTCGATCAGATCGGTGTAAATTTCGCCCACCACCTGGTAATGGTGTCCGTCGGTCGGCTCGAGCGCGACCGCTCGTTTCGCCGCCACGAGCGCTTCGTCCAGGCGGCCCAGTTCGTACAACGAGAACGCCAACCCCTCCGTCGCCCGGGCGTAGTTGGGATTGAGCTCGATCGCTCGCTCCGCCTCCTCAACTGCCCCCTCGTAATCTCCGACGTGGAACATCAAAAACCCTAGCGCGTAATGGCCGTCCGCCAGATCTGGGTCGAGCTCGATCGCCTTTTGGCTGGCCACCCTAGCCGAGTCGGCCCACGATGCGTCGGTGAATACCATCCGGAAGACGTACGCTTGACCGAGCCCGGCGTATGCGCCCGCGTACTCCGGGTCGATCGCTAGCGCCTGGTGGAATAGGTCTATCGCGGTGTCGACGTTTCGTTTCGTCTCCGGCATGTTTTCAGGCGAGCCCCACAAGTAGTCGCGGCCCTTCAGGTACAAGTCGTAGGCGGTAAGGTTGCCGGTCCGGCCGGCGGCGATCGCCTCAGCATGGGCCCGCGTAAATGTGGTCTGCAAGGCGGCCGCGATCTTCTCGGCGATCTCGCTCTGGATCTCGAAGATGTCGGTCAGGTTACGGTCGTACGTCTCGGCCCACAGGTGCTCGTCGGTCTGGGCATTCACGAGCTGGGCGGTGATCCGTACGCGCTCCCCCTGCCGCCGAACGCTTCCCTCGAGAATGGTGGCTACACCCAACTCCTGGCCGATCTGGATCATGTTCTTGTCGGTGTTCCTGTACTGTATCGTCGAGGTGCGCGAGATGACGTGCAGGTCGTCGATCTTGGAGATCGCCGTCAGGATGTCGTCGGTGATGCCGTCGCTGAAGTACTGGTTCTCCGGATCCGCGCTCATGTTCGCGAACGGGAGCACCGCGATCGAGCGGTCGATCTGCCCAACGCCCGCGGTGGCAACCCGCGACTCGGCGGCAGCCGATCGTTCGCTCTCTCGGTCCTGAACCCGGGTCACCAGCAGCAGGGCCAACACGATCGTCGCGGCCAGCAGCGCGCCGCCCAAGGCGATCCAACGTCGCTTGTTGGACTCAGCGGTTGGGGCACCTGGCGTCGTCGCCGCGGCTTGAACCGTTGGCTGCGGCTCCTCCAAAGAAGCCCCCGCGGCCATTGTCACACCGTAGACGATGACCTGCTCGGCGATGCCTTTTAGCTCACGCGTGCCGAGCGCTTCCAGCTCGAAGTCGTCGCGCCGGTGGAGCTGTCGCCACACGTAGTCGCTGACGAGCACCTGTCCCGGTTCGGCGACCGTCTGAAGGCGCGATGCGAAGTTGACTCCGTCGCCATACGCATCACCATCCGCCGTGGTGACGATCTCGCCCAAATGGATGCCGGCGTGTGCGCGGGCGGACGTTCCGGCACGCCGAGAGCGCTCTTCGAAATCGCTCACGATCTTGAGCGCCGTGCGCGCTGCACTGTCGGTGCTGTTGAAAACGACCAGCGCGCCGTCGCCGAGAAACTTGACGACTCGACCGCCGTAGCGGGCAACGACGTCGCGGGTCACCGACTGGAAGAGGTCGACCAGCTTGAGCGCCTGGTCTTCGCGAGCGGCGGCCAACCTCGTGTACCCGGCCACATCGACGAACAACACCGCCGCCAGACGGCGATCGCCAGACTCTACAGTGACACTCACGATCGGCAATCTAGGTTCCGGCCAAACGTTCGGCCTTTGGGCAGGAAACGACTCTTGCTAACCGATGTGCTCGATGCGGGTCCCCGGCGACGTAGCGGTTACGAGTTGTCGGGCTCTGTCTGCGGGACAGCCGAAGATTGCCGTACCGGCTGCGTCGGCCGTGATACAAGAGTCGGCGCTCACGGTCACGCTGTGGATCGGTGAGCGGCGGGGTGCGCCGGTGACCGGGTCGAGCAGGTGGTGGTAGCGCCGCCCGGCGTGTTCGAAGAACTGCTCGTAGTCGCCCGACGTCGCAATCGCGCGGTTTGTGACCTTCACCGTGTGGGTGATCCGATCGCGATCGCTCGATGATCGAATGCCGATCTCCCACGGATCACCGTCCTGTGAGACGCCGAGGGCGTAGAGGTCCCCACCGACGTTGACCAACGCGTTGCGGATCCCCCATTCGCGAAGCGCATCGACCGCACGGTCGACGCCATACCCCTTGGCGATACCGCCGAGATCGATCGCCAGGTCGCGGTCGCGAAACACGACCACAGGTGCTCCGTCGGCGCGGTAATCGACCTCTAGCCGCTGGTAAAACCGTCGATTCGCGTAGCGTCGCACGTCAATGTCGGAAGGCGGAGCTATGCGTCGCTCCACGTCCCAGAGCGCCACCGCGTTGGCTAGGCATGGGTCGAACACGCCGCCACTCGCTTCCGCCCAACGCAGTGCTTCGACGAGGACGTCCGCGGTCGGCTGACCGACGACGACCGGCTGCGCGGCCGCCAACCGGTTGGCGCGACCGACATCCGAATCCCCACGGAACCGTGACATGGTGCGATCGACCCACCTGAGCGCGTCGAGCGCTGCGTCGATCGCTCGTTGAGCGTAGCGCGGGTTGTGATGCACGACGGCTAGCTCGGCGACCGTGCCCATGACGGGCGCGGTGCGGCGGATAACGCGCCGGCCGGGCTGGATCGCCCTTGGCAACGAAGCGACCACGAACGCGCCAATTCCGAGAGTCAGGAAGAGTCGCCGATTCGGCAGCGACTGTTGATCGCCGTTACGCTCACCCATCATTCCACTCCTCTTCGGCTGTTCCGGCGCCGCATGTCTCGCACCCGGACCGGTCGCGTCTACCACACGTACCGCACGCTGGATCTCTGCCCGACTGGAGCATCACCAGCGCGAACACGACGAACAAAGCGGCCGCCGCCACAATCCCGACCACGGCGCTCATGAGCTCAGCAACCCGGCAAAGCCCATGAACGCCATCGACAGGCTGGC
>DAOWHI010000209.1 GCA_030641505.1 Gemmatimonadota bacterium
GAAGCAAGGTGGGCCGGTCAATTTCCAGCCCAGTTGGTACTACCCGTGGGATGTGCCAGACGCTGACGGGTCTCCTTCGGTTGGTGGTGAGCGGTACCGTTGGAACATCGCCAACTGCAACACGGCCGTCATTTCGATCGGCGATGAGTACTGGATCGAAGACGGCAACATGAACGGTCCTACCCGTCAGGGTGTCTACGACCTGATGGATCTGGACTCGAACGCGCATTGGGACACGTTCGACAACGTGGTCGAGGGTAGTGACTGGGCTCCCAACTGGGAGGGCAGTCCGCGGATCGGGATCATCCCGGTGTTCAACCCGTCGCGCGAGTTCGATCCGGGTAAGCAGCCAATCGAGTTCACGAATTTCATCGCCGTCTTCTTTGAGGACATGCAGGGGGGCGGTCAAAACCAGCAGGTCATTGGACGGATCTTGTATGCGTCCGGTATCGGTGGCGGCAATGGCGGCACCGGTCCCGGCATCGGGTTCGTACAACTGGTCGAGTAGCGAAAGAGGTACCCCGTGACCGATAACACCCCCATCAGCGGTGCCGTCATATCGACGGATCCCAGGTTCCGGGCCGTCTTTCACGGCAACGGCGATGGTGAGACACAACCGGTCGAGGTGGCGTTTGAGATCATCGTCCCCTTCTCCGAAGTCAGCCACGGCCACCTCGAGGAGCTGAGGGTCGTCCAACCGTCGATCGTGTTCATCGATCTCGAGGACGACCCGATTCTCGGCTGCAAGCTGGCGCAGTTCCTGGTCGAGACGAATCCGTCGCTGCGGCTGGTCGCCGCCGGAACCGACGGATCACCCGAGTTTCTGATGACGGTGATGCAGGCCGGGATCAGCGAGTACCTGCCCAAGCCGGTGACCGAGGACGCACTGGTGGCCGCGATCGGCCGCGTCAGTCGCAAGATCGGCACGAAGGTCGGCCAGGCCGCAGGATCGGCTCGACGCGAGCCCGGCAAGCTCATGTGCTTCTTTGGTACCAAGGGCGGGTCAGGCTCCACAACTGTCGTCACGAACCTTGCGATCCAGCTGCACCGCATGACCGGCAAGCGAACGGTGCTCGTCGACCTCGACCTCGAGCTCGGTGAGATCGCTCTCTATCTCGGTGTCGAGCCGCGGTTCAACTTCGTCGACTTGGCCAAGAACTTTCACCGCATGGATGCTGGTCTGTTGGCCTCGTTTATCGAGTGTCATGCCTCCCGCGTGCACCTGCTGGCCGCTCCATATCATCCGGAGCGGGCGGAGTCGGTGACTGCCGATCACGCCAAGCAGATCATCCAGTTCTTGAAGCAGCATTACGAGTACGTCTTCGTGGACGTGTCGAACTCGTTCTCGGCGCGCACCTTGGCAGCGTTCGAAAAGGCCGATGAGATATACCTCGTCGCTACAGCCGACCTGCCGTCGCTGCGCAACATCCAGCGTTGTCAACATCTGATGAGCCGGTTGTCCAACATTGGTGAGCTTCGGTTGATCGTCAACCGCTATCACCCCGACTGCGACATCACACTAGAGGACGTCGAAAAGTCGATCGGGATGGAGATCTATTGGGCCCTGCCGAACGACTACCAGTCCGTCATTTACGCCATCAACACGGGTCAGCCGGTCATCTTGGATGACAGCAGCCCCTACACGCACGAGCTCGAAGCTCTGGCCGCCAAGATGACCGGCCTCCCGAGCACGAGTGCGCATCGCAAGGGGTGGTTTGCCCGCAAGGTGGTGGATCCTTTGAAGACATTCCTTGGTTCGGAGGCCGATGAGGAAGACGCCCTCATGCTGCCACCGGCCGTAGTCGGAGGTGAGCGCGCGTGAGCGACAACAAAGACCCGTACACGATCCCGTTGTTCTCGGAAGAGGGAGCGGTGAATAGAGACAAGTTGCCCTGGGACGCCGCCGAGGACAGCGGAGCTGAAGCCGACGCAGGCACGACAGCGACCGAGCCCCCCGAGCCATTTGGCTTCGATCCGGACATGGTTTCGATATCGCCTGAGGGCATACCTCAGAGTGGCGACGACGCCCACGAGATCAAGAGTCGGATCCACAAGCTGTTGCTGGAGAGGCTCAACCTCACCAACCTGGACCAGTACGATCAGGATCAGGTGGTGGCCGAGATCCGAAAAGTCGTCCAGGGGCTGCTCGATCAGGAATCGGCGCCGCTCAACTATGACGAACGCGAGCTGTTGGTAGAGCAAGTCCTGCACGAGGTCTTCGGTCTCGGACCGCTCGAACCGCTGCTCCAAGACCCGACCATTTCCGACATCCTCGTTAACACATACGAAGACGTCTTCATCGAGCGCAATGGAAAGCTCGAAGGGACGGACGTTCGGTTCAAGGACGATCGGCACTTGCTGCAGGTCATCGACCGCATCGTGTCCGCGGTGGGACGTCGAATCGACGATTCGAGCCCGATGGTGGACGCGCGGCTGGCCGATGGGTCACGTGTAAACGCAGTGATTCCTCCGCTGGCGATCGATGGGCCCCACCTTTCGATTCGCAAGTTCAAGAAGGATGCGTTGTCGGGAGAGGACCTACTGCGCTTTGACACGATGACGCCTCAAATGCTCGAGCTCCTCGAGGGGATCATTAAGGCCCGCCTCAATACGCTGATCTCGGGTGGTACCGGCTCCGGAAAGACGACGTTGCTCAACGTGTTGTCGGGCTCGATCCCGGACAGTGAGCGAATCGTGACGATCGAGGACTCGGCCGAGCTGCAGCTCCGTCAGCCGCACGTCGTGCGGTTGGAGACGCGGCCGCCCAACGTCGAGGGTTTGGGCGAGGTGACGGCTCGTCAACTGGTGATCAACTCGTTGCGCATGCGACCCGACCGCATCATCGTCGGTGAAGTTCGTGGCGGCGAAGCGGTCGACATGCTGCAGGCGATGAACACCGGCCACGACGGCTCGCTGACGACGGTCCACGCAAACGCTGCGCGCGATGCGATGAGCCGCCTCGAGACGATGATCGCGATGGCCAACCTGAACCTGCCGGACAAAGCGATGCGGCAGCAGATCGCCAGCGCGATAGACGTAATCGTTCAGGTGAACCGCATGGCCGATGGAACACGTCGATTGATCTCCATCTCCGAGATCGTTGGGATGGAGGGCGACATAGTCACGATGCAGGACATCTTCGTGTACGAGCGTCAAGGAATCGATGAAAACGGTAAGGTTATCGGACAGTTCAAGGCAACCGGGATCCGGCCGCGATTCGCCGAGCAACTCAGCACCTGCGGCATCGAACTGCCGACCGCAATGTTCTCGAACCTCGAGTACAGCTACTCGACGAAAGAGGAAGCATGATGGACCGACTTCCGCCCAACGCGATGCTCGCGATCCTCGTGTTCGCAGCGGTGGCGTGTGCGGTCGTCGTCCTCTCGATAGTGTGGGAGTGGTGGGGTGACCGGAGGCGTCAGCGTGATTTAGCCAGGCGTTTGAGCGGCGTTGAGACTGGCGACGGAGAGCGAAAAGACGCGTTTGGCGATCTCTTCAAGGAGGCGAAGAGCGCCGATATCAAGTGGTTGCAGCCGGTCGTAGCCCGTGTCCCGCAGACGAGGGACCTGCAACATTTGCTCGACCAGGCGGACATGTCGTGGCGGGTCGGGACTTTCCTGATGATGACGTTTGGTGCGGCGATAGCTTTTGGTCTGATGGCGCTGCTGATTACGAATAACCCGTTGGTAGCGATCGCGACGGCCGCTTTTGGGGCGTCGTTGCCGCACATCTACGTACGGCGCCGCAAGACCAAGCGATTACGAGCTTTCGAGGAATGCTTCCCGGAGGCGATCGACCTCTTAGGGCGCGCGATCCGGGCCGGCCACGCGTTCTCGACTGGACTGCAAATGGTGGCTGACGAATCACCCGAGCCGGTCTGCGGAGAGTTCCGCCGGGTCTTCGAGGAGCAGAAATTTGGTTTGAGCATAGACGATTCGCTGCTCGCGTTGGCGGATCGAATCGAGCTCGTCGATATGCGGATCTTCGTGACCGCCGTTCTGATTCAGCGCGAGGTCGGCGGTAACTTGGCCGAGATTCTCGACAAGATCTCGTATACGATTCGCGAGCGGTTCACGATCGAGCGACAAGTCCGGGTCTATACTGCTCAGGGTCGGTTCACCGGGTACCTGTTGGGGGCTCTTCCCATCGCTGTCGGTTTCCTGATCTTTCTCTTGAACGGCGAGTACATGACTGTGCTGTGGGAGAGGGAGATCGGTCGCATGCTGATCTCCGTTGCCGCCGTGCTTCAGGTCATCGGTTTCTTCGTCATCCGAAAAATCATCAACATTGACGTATAGGTAGGGAGCGATGCTGCTATACCTCGTGGTCGGCCTAGTCATGTTCTCTGCCATGGCGCTCGTGTGGGGGTTGGCTTCACTGAGACCGGAGCGGTCGCGCTCGATCTCGCGACGCCTGAGCGAGCTCCAGTCTGGTGGTGACGACAAGTTCGCGATCCAGCACGCGATCCAGCGTCGCCGCCGCCAAGAGAAGCGGGAAAAGATGCAGGGCATCCTCGAATCGTTCGGCGAGCGGGTCGCCCGCCGCGAGATCGATTGGGGACGCACCCAGCTGATGTTGGTACAAGCTGGCTACCGGGGTTCCGGTACGTTGCCGATTTACTTCGGCGTCCGGATCGTGGCCGCGATTGGCCTCGCCGCCGGCGGGCTGTTCATAGGAACCTTCTCAGGCGCCGGACCGAGCACGCTGATTGCAGGCGGCGTAATGGCGCTCATCGGTTGGGTTATCCCGTCGCTGACCGTGA
>DAOWHI010000037.1 GCA_030641505.1 Gemmatimonadota bacterium
GCCCACGCAAGCGACACAAGAACGGCGATGTTGAGCGCGGTGAGCTTCCTGGCGTAGTCGAAGTCGACCGCCTCGACGACGTCACCGTACGCGATCCCGTCCTCCACTCGTATGTCCTGGTGCTGGCGATCGTAGTGCTCGTTTGTCTCCATGATCCGCACCGCCGGAAAGCCGGCGTCGTTGAACGGGCGGTGATGGCCGCCGCGTCCCCAGCGATCCAGTCGATAGATCATGATCATGTCGAGGTCCGCGAAGTAGAGATCCGCGATCCGGTCGACGTACCGCGCGAGCTGGCGCGAGCGACCGTCGACTTCGCCGCCGGTAAAACGCATGCCGCGCCAGTCGTCGGGCGTCGCCGTCACGTCCGGGCTCTCCGAGAATACGCGCGCGGTCGAGTTGTCGACGATGTTGTTGATCCCTGCGGTGTTGCCGATCATGTCGTTGTTGAACACGGCCTCGATGTTCCAACCGTCTTCTTGCGCGACACGCGCCATGTGGCGGCCGCCGTAGAGTCCCTGCTCCTCGCCAGAGAGTCCGGCGAAAACGATCGACGCGTGAAACACGCGGTCGGATCGTGTAATGATCCGAGCCGCTTCCAGCACGCCGGCCATTCCGCTGGCGTTGTCGTTGGCTCCGGGAGCGTCGTCCACGGCGTTCATCGGGTCGGAGATCCGGGAGTCGATGTCACCGCTCATGATGACGTAACGGTTGGGATCGCTCGTGCCACGCAGCACGGCGACGACACTTACCACCCAGGTAGGATTAGGGATTCGTTGTTCGCGCTGAACGAGCGATCGTTGATACGAGACCTCGAGGCAGTCGTCGCAATTCGCCGAGATCCGGTCGAACTCGGCCTTGATCCAGCGTCGGGCGGCACCGATCCCGCGCGTTGCCGACAGCGTATCGGACAGCGTGTGTCGGGTCCCGAACCCGGCCAAGGTCCGGATGTCGTGCTCGATCCGGTCGGCGGACACCGCTTCGATCAGGTCGTGGAGCCGGCTGTCGCGATCGGGAGGTGTGGGGGGGAGATCTTGCGCACCGAGCCGACTCCATTGTACGACGACGAGCAGAAGCGCGAGCATGATCGGCGACCGGCGCATCACGATGCTCGATCGGTGCCCTTTGTCTTTACTCTCCGGCCCCTGCGTCGGCGGTCTCTAGCGCGGCTTCGATCTTGGTCTGGAGTTCTCCGCTCTCGGAAAGCTCGCGCGTGATGTCGCAACCGCCGATGAACTCGCCGCCGATGTACAGCTGTGGAATGGTTGGCCAGTCGCTGTACTCGCGGATCGCTTGCCACAGCTCAGGATCGGCCAGCACATCGATCGCGTGGATCCGTCCGGTGGCTCCGGCGGTGTGCAGGGTTTCCACGGTGGCAGCGCTGAACCCACAGCGCGGCAACATCTCGGTGCCCTTCATGTAGAGCAGAACCGGGTTCTCCCGGATCTGAGCATCGATTCTCTGTTTCACTTCGGGTTGCATCGCTCGCCCTCCTCAGGCGTCCAGGCCTTGATTGACAATGCGTGAACGGTATCGTCGTCGATCCATTCCCGGACCGACGCGTAAATCATCTTGTGTCTCTCGATCAGCGATTTTCCTACGAACGCGGGAGAGATCACGCGCGCTTCGAGGTGATTGTCGGTCCCGGTCAGGTCTACGACTTCCACCTCCGCGTCGGGGATCGCGGCTTGGATCTTGGCCGTTACTTGCTCGCGGATCTGCGTCATCCGCCCGAAGATAGCGGCTCTCCTTGATGTGGCAAAACGCGTTGACGAGCAGGTACTTAGGCGGTAGTTTCATTGCTCTTTCCAATAGCCCTGTTCGCCCCGCGGGGGTGGACCGTTCAGACCGAAGGGAGCATCCCATGGCACGATCCTACGAAACTGTTCTTATCTTCGACTCCACGCTCGACGAGTCTGTGTTCGAGCAGAAACTGGGTCGGCTCAAGGGCGCTCTCGTTGACGACGGTGACGAGTCGATGACGGTGACCCAGTGGGGCACTCGTAAGCTGGCTTACCCAATCGGCAAGAAAGAGCAGGGGACCTACGTCATTCTGAGATACGACACCGAGCCCGATCGACTGGTCGAGTTCGAGCGTTTGGCGAAGCTCGATGAGCAGGTCATGCGGCAGCTCACCATTGTCGACCCGATCGAGTCGACGATCGTGCCGGCCACCACGAGCACCGATGAGCCGGCCGCGACGAGCACCGATGAGCCGGCCACGACGAGCACCGATGAGCCGGCCGCGACGAGCACCGATGAGCCGGCCACGACGAGCACTGATGAGCCGGCCGAACCCGGTGTGGAGGTACAAGAGTGATGGTCTACAGGCGGAAGAAGACATGCCACTTCTGCGAGAACAAAGTGGTGATCGATTACAAGGATCAACACATGTTGGATCGCTTCACCAACGATCGCGGGAAAATCCTGCCGCGGCGCGTCACCGGTACCTGCGCCCGACACCAGCGTCGGCTGGCGACCGCGATCAAGCGGGGGCGCTTTCTGGCACTCATCCCATATCTCCCGGACCACGCGCTTTGAGATCGCAGCTCCGGATCAGCGAACGAGGGACTGAACGATGAGCAAGAACACCGAAGTAGTCCTGCGCGCCGAGGTCGAAAACCTCGGGCATGCCGGCGATGTCGTCGAGGTCGCTCCAGGCTACGCTCGCAACTACTTGTTGCCGCAGCGCCTGGCCTACGTCGCCACGGCAGCCAACAAGCGACGTATCGAGCATGAACGTAAGAAGTACGAGCAGAAGCTGAGCGAGGAGAGGGTCAAGGCCGAAGAAGTGGCGTTGACTATGACTGGCTTGGCGCTCGAGTTTCAGATGATGGCCGGCGACGAGGACCAGCTCTATGGCTCGGTTTCGACCGCCGACATCGCGGAGCGCTTGGTAGAGCGTGGATTCGCTGCAGCGCGGGGCCAGGTGAGACTGGACGATCCGATCAAGACACTCGGCGAGTATGAAGTCCCGATCCGACTCCATCCCGAAGTCAGCGTCCCAATCAAAGTGCTCGTAACACGAGACCAGGGTTGACCCCACCGAGCCGTCGCGCGCGCCGCACTTCCGGCGACGCGGAGATTCGTGCCCTGGCTGCAGCCGCGGCTCAGGAAGCGGTCGACCGTAGGGGCCGGGATGTGTTGCTGCTTGACCTGCGAGGGCTGACTTCAGCCACTGATTACTTCGTCCTGGCCAGCGGCGAGAGCGATGTACAGGTCAAGGCGATCGCGGATCGAATCGAAGAGCGGTTGGCGGCCGAGGGTGCTCGTCCGTGGCACGTGGAAGGTGCCAGGCGGAGCAACTGGGTGCTGCTCGACTATATCGATTTCGTGGTCCACGTTTTTCACCGCGAGGCGCGGGCCTATTACGAGCTCGAACGGTTGTGGGGCGACGCGCCGGTCGAATCGTTCTCCGAGAACGGTGAATTGACCACGGGGGATTAAACCGGTCATTCGAAGCGTCTATTTCTTAGGACAGCGGTATTTGCCCGTCTCGTGCGGGTGGTATAGCGTTTCCTCGGCCGCAGGAAAGAGCCAAAATGAAAGCGAAGGGAGGTCTTTTGGCGCGCTCCGTGACCCGTAATGTTGTCGTCTTCGTCGCGCTTCTAATCGGCGGGTCGATCGCCAACCCCGCGCACGCTCAGTTCGGGCAAAACAAGGTTCAGTACAAGGATTTCGATTTCCGGGTTCTCGAAACTGAGCACTTTGATATCCACTATTACCCGGAAGCTGAAGACGCAATCCTCGACGCAGCGCGCATGGCCGAGCGCGCCTACTCGAGACTCTCCAAAGTATTTCGCCACGATTGGAACGAGCGGAAACCGCTCATTCTCTACGCGTCACAGTCTGACTTCCAGCAGACGAACATCTTTCGCTTTCAGATCTCAGAGGGTACCGGCGGCATCACAGAAGGGTTGAGAAACCGGATCGTGCTTTTCTTCCCGAGCGCGTATCCGGAGTTCGAGCACACGCTTGCCCACGAGCTCGTCCACTCCTTCCAATTCGACATCCTGCGGCGGGGGGCTCTGTCGCAAGGCAGCAACCCGTTCGCGTTCCGCATGCCATTGTGGTTTGCGGAAGGCATGGCCGAGTACCTCACTGTTGGGGCGATCGATCCGTTGACGGCGATGTGGTTGAGGGATGGATCGCTGGCGGGTTACCTAACGACGATCGATGAGTTGTCGCGGGCGCAAGACATCCGGGTCTATCGCTTTGGCCAGGCCCTTTGGTACTACATCGGCGTCAAGTATGGTGACGAAAAGATAGGCGAGATCATGCAGAAAGCGCCGTTGCTGGGCGTCCGCGAGGCGTTTCGGACATCGATCAACCTGAAACTCGAGGACCTATCAGAAGATTGGCTCGAGGCGGTTCGGCTCACGTACCTGCCGCAGGTTGTCCTGTATCCGCCCGCCGAAGAGGTCGCTGTGCGGCTGACGAACCATGTCAAGGAGGGGGCGTCAATCAACGTCGGGCCGGCGCTGTCCCCCGACGGTAGCAAGGTCGCGTTCGTCTCCAACCGAGAGTTCTTTAATAACCTGTACATTGCGAGTGCCGAGGACGGCTCCGACGTGGACAAGGTTATCAAGGGAGAGCGCTCCGAGTCGTTCGAGAGTCTGCGATTCCTGCGCGTCGGTATGGCGTTTTCGCCTGACGGGAAACACCTGGCTTTCTCGAGCAAGATCGGTGAGCAGGACGCGCTCTATATCATGCGTGTGGACAACGAGAAGATCGTTGCCTCCCATCGCTTCAATCTCGACGGTATTGAGACCCCGTCCTGGTCGCCCGACGGACAAGAGCTCGTTTTCACCGGGCAGAAAGGCGGGACTAGCGATCTGTACATCGTCCGCCGCGACGGGACCGATCTGCGAAGGCTTACCAACGACCGCTACGCCCAGCGTGACCCGGTATGGTCGCCGGATGGCAATCGGATCGCCTTTACCACTGAGTTCGGTGAGGGGACTGACTTCGATCTCCTTTCATACGGCGAGTATCAAATCGGTGTGTATGACCTGAGCACTGGCGACGTGAAGTTCTTGTCAGATGTGTCGGCTCAAGAGGGCAAGAGCATCAACCCGCAGTGGGGCCCGGATGGAAAGACGATCGCGTTTCTTTCTGACCGTACCGGGATCACGAACATCTTTCTACACGATCTAGAGAAGCGCGAGACGTATCAGCTGACCAGCATGCTGACCGGCGTCAGCGGAATCATCGAATCGAGCCCGGCAATGGCTTGGTCACGCGACGGCAGCCGGATGGTATTCAGCGCGTTCTCCGACGCGGGCTGGGACCTGTACCGGTTGGACGATCCGTTGTCGCTGGCGACCGAGCCGTACGTGGCCGCTGACCGGGGCGAGTTTGACTTGGCCGACCGCGCGTTCGTCGAACCCGCTCGGCCGGTAGCTCCGCCGCCGCCGGTGATCCGAGAGCCGGCGGGCGACGCGGAGGAGTTGGCCGATGATGAGGTCACGGACGAGGCAACGGACGTCCCTGCCGAGCCGCTCGACGGGGAAGCGTTGCCCGAAGTGGCCGATGGCGCTGGCGACGAGGCAGAGGACCAAGCTGACAAGCCGGCCGAAGAGGAAGCAGCCGAGCCTGAGCCGGCCGATGGTGACGCGGCGGAGGTGGAAGAACCGGCTCAGCCGGACGCAGTGTCCTACTACCTCGGGGAGCGACCCGATCAGGGAGCGCGCCGTCGCCCGGTAGTGGGTGCGCCCGGCCGTCGGTTGCCTTCATTCAACGAGCCGGTCGATATCGCGACGTTGCTCAAGGATCCCACAATCGGTCTCCCACAGGACACGACCGCGTTCAAGTCTCGCAAGTACAAGGTCAAGTTCCAGCCCGACCTAATCGCGCAGCCATCCGTAGGATTCGCCAGCGGAGTGGGTGCGTTCGGCGCGTCCCAGCTGGCGTTCAGCGATCTGATGGGCGATCACAACCTGTACATAGCGGCGTCCGTGTTCGGTTCGATTACGGACAGCGATCTGTTCTTTACGTACCTCAATCGAAAGGGTCGTTGGAACTGGGCCGCTTCGGCGTTTCAGTTCCGAAGCGATTTTGCCTCGTTGTCGACCTCGACCGGTCGAAGCGACGACCTCTTGTTCCGAAGCGACATCTACCGTGGCGCGCAGTTGACCGCGGCCTATCCGTTTAGCCGCTTCCGGCGGTTAGAGCTAGCCGTCAACGCGACGCACATCACGCGCCGTGAGGCGCGGTTTGACTTCTTCGATCCCACGCCCGAGATCGTCGATGAACTGGGTAGCGATAACTACATCGCGCCGTCGATCGGCTACGCGTTCGACACGAGTTTCTTCGGATCCACCGGTCCGGTCGGTGGAGCACGGCGGCGTTTCGACATCCAGAAGGCTTTTGGAGATCGCGACTTTTCACAGTTCTACGGTGATGTCAGGAACTACTGGTTGCTCGGCCGCCGATATACGATCGCCTCGCGGTTACTGTACCTGGGCACGTTTGGCGGGCAGGAGGACGAGCTCCGATTCCAGGGCATCGGTGGTCCGACGCTACTGCGTGGTTTCGACTTCGATGATGATGACTTCCTTGTTGGGACAGGTGTCGGGCTCTTCAACCTCGAGTTCCGGTTCCCGATTATCGAGCGCCCGCGGCTTGGAACCTCGCTGTTTCCACCGATTCGCGGCGCTATATGGTACGATCTCGGTTTCGCGAGCTGCGGAAACGAGCTCTGCCAACACCAGCAGGCGGAAGTGTTGGCCGAGACCGGCGAACTGCGCGAGTCGTTCAAGTTCTCGACGAGCCAAGACGGCGGCCCCTTTGGCTTCCGACTGGTCGATGCGAGGGCCGCCTTTGGTGCCGGTGTCCGGATGAACATGTTCGGGTTCGCCGTCATCCGGGTCGACTACGCGCAGCAGACCGACATGGCCGAACTCAAGACCGGCCGCTGGGTGTTCACTCTGGCGCCTGAGTTCTAGCGCCGGTTGATCCTCGAGGCCTGAGGCGCTACTGTTCGTTTGGTTAGCGCCTCTGGCCACCCCATCCGCAGCCAGAAAGCCCCGTCCATAACAGCTAATTCGGGCCGCCGGTTCGCCGCTTTGTATCGATGTGCTTGGGTCGACGCTAAACACAACCCCTTGTGCCCCGATCGCGGTGTGACCCCGGATATTGTGGTTTCCGATTGACTCGAAACGACCCGCCAGGGTATCTTTGGGACTAATATGCGCGATTTTGAGCTAGACGATCGATTCTGGCGCGAGGCGCTGACCGCAGTCCGTGAAGGGTCGCGCGCATCGGCGCTGTCGGGCAGCTATCCCGACTACGCCCAACTCCTCACCGAGATCGAGGCCGACGCCAGCCGCGACGCGATGTTGGTCGGTGCCCGACTCGCCGGCGGCGGTCACAACCCGCAGCTGCTGTCCTTCGTATCCGCGGCCTTTCTGGCCCGGGCTGGATTGCGCACGCTGCTGATCGACTTGATCCCTGAGTTTCGGTGGCTTGAGCGATTGTTGGGCCAGGATCTCAAGGAGGGGATGATCGATCACCTCCAATATGGTGTGCCGCTCGAGCAGTGCGTGCGAAACACGGCGATCCCCGATATGGACGTGCTGACTGGCGGAGCCAGCTTGCTGGGTGGTTCAGCGCTCGACGACGGACCTGCGTTTCGGGCCGCTCTCGACCGATTGCGTCAACATTACAAAGTTCTCGTCGTGACGTTGCCAGGAACCAATGGTGACGCTAGCGCGGCCGGAGTGCTCGCGATTTGTGACGCCGTCTTCGCGATCGAAAGCGAGGAATCGACCACCGATTTGGTGGGCAGCGAACGCTGGATCGTGCGTCTTGGCGGGGACCCACATGCGGCCGACGAGCTCGGCCAGCTGACGCACCGTTTTCTGGGGCCGCTGCCCGAGGTACTTGTCGGCGCGAAACGCGGCGCCGGTACACTGCCGTCGGCAGGCCCATCGGGTCATGTATTCGCCCTGGCCAACGATCGGTTGGGCAATAGCGATTCGTTACCCGTCGACGATCGGTGGCTCGATGACGTCAAATTGCACGATGATGATCCGGTGACGGGTAACGATCGGGCGGTGGATGACGACCCGACGGTGGACGACGATCCCACGTCCGAAGCGGACGATCTGACTTTCTTGAATACGCTCGGAGGCGATCGGTTGCTGGAAGAGCCCGAACCCGAGCCGCAGATCGACCATCGACTGGCGGCGGTGCGAGCGAAGATGGCTCACAGTCGGCTGCTACCCGCAGTCAGGGTATCGCCGCCACGGCGTCGGTGGTTGGGGGTGGCCGCGGCCAGCGGCCTGGTGGTTCTGGTTGGCGTTCTGGCCGGTCGGTTGCTGGAGCCGGTCTTCAGTGGCTGGCTTGGAGATGGTGGGGAGACCGGCGATCAGTTGGTGGCGCTGCTTGACGTGGAGGGGAGCCCGACCCGGGGAACCGAACAAGCAGAGCCAGGCGAGGTGGTGCCGCTCGTCGATCCGGCTGCGCCGAGCGGCTCAACCGAAGAGCCGGTAGCCGAGGAAGCCCCCGCCGAGCCGCCGGCCAAGCCACCGACGGCAGCTCCGTCGCCGACACCATTCTCGGTTCACGCCGGCTCGTATCAGGACAATCGCTCGGCCCGTCGAGTTGCCGGTCGCATCGAAGCCGCCGGCTTTACGGCGTTTGTTGCACCGGTGGACATCCCCGACCGGGGTCGATGGTATCGTGTCTTTGCCGGGAGCTTTGCAGATTCGGTCAGCGCGCGTACCGCGCGTGAAACATTACTACGGCGTGGTGTAGTCGATGACGCCCTTGTTCAATCGACGCCATGGGCGTTCGATCTCGGGATTTTCGACTCACGCGATCAGGCCAATGCTCGGAAGCGCGACCTCGCAGGCCGGGGGATCTCCGCCTATGTCGTGGGTGCGGGTCCGTACCGCGTCTACGCGGGCGCATACCGCAATAAGGATGATGGAGGAGTTCTTCGGCGCGCACTCGAGGAGGCGGCCGAGCCCATTTCGATGATCAAACGCCAGTAATCGGAGGTCGTGCCCGTGAAACTCCAGCGCCTGGAACTCTTTGGCTTCAAGTCGTTCGCCGATCGCGTCGCGATCGAGTTTAATCCGGGGATCACCGCGATCGTGGGTCCGAACGGCTGCGGCAAGAGCAACATCTCAGACGCTATTCGTTGGGTGCTGGGCGAGCAGCGACCGACGCTCGTCCGCGGCACGCGAATGGATGAGGTGATTTTCAGCGGTAGTCGGCATCGCAAGCCGATCAATCTGGCGGAGGTGGCGCTTCACTTCTCAAACGAAGACGGCTTGCTTCCGGTCGAGTACACCGAAGTCGCCATCGCCCGGCGTGTGTTTCGGGATGGTGATAGCGACTACCTGCTGAACCGCCATCCGTGTCGGCTCAAGGACATTCAGGATTTGTTGATGGGAACCGGGATCGGTACCCACTCGTACACCCTGATTCAACAGGGGATGGTCGATAGCCTGCTGTCCGACAGACCCGAGGAACGCCGGACGATCTTCGAGGAAGCGGCCGGCGTTACGCGTTACAAGAATCGGCGTCGGGCCACACAACGGAAGCTCGAGGCGACCGCGATCGACCTCGACCGGGTGGAGGACGTCGTGTCCGAGGTCGATCGGAACGTCGCCTCGCTCAAGCGCCAAGTCGGCAAGGCACGGCGGTTCCTCAAGTATCAAGCCGAGGAAACGCGGCTGGATGTGCACTTGGCCGCGTGCGAGCTGGAGTCGGCGGAGAAACGGCGGGCACCATTGGCTGAGGAGTTTGGCGAGCTGCAAGAGAAGGAGTCGGAGCTGGCGGCCCGCTTGGCCGATCGCGAGGCCGGTGTCGAGACGATGGAAGTCGAGCTGATCGAGTTGCATCAGCAGGAGCACACCGCGCGCGCCGCGGTCGAAGCAGTGCGCAGCCGTATAGCGCGGCACGAAGAAGTTCGTTTGGTGAACGGCGAGACCCTCAAACACCACCGGCAACGGTTGGAGGAGCTGGCGACCGAGGCGGAGCAAGCGCGCGTCCGATCGGATGACCTGGCCGAACGGCGAGCAAACCTGGAAGCGGACCTGGCAGCCGCACGTGAACAAGTGGCACGGATCGCCGAGCGAATTGCCCCATCTGAGACCGCCGATGAGGAGCAACGCCGCGCAGAGCTCAAGGTCGAGCAGCGGCGGCTTACCGAGCGGCTTGAGTCGCTTCGAGAGCGGTTGGCAGAGGTCGATCAGGCTCGGGCCCGTCAGGCCACGGCGGCCGAAAGCGCTGAAGAGCGCTTGTCGGCGTTGATTGCCGAACTCGAGTCGCGAGAGCGCGAAGCGAGTGAATCAGGGACCGCCGTTGATCGGGCCCGGGCCGCAGTCGACGCCGCCGAGGCACAGCGGTCGGAGGCCGATAAAGCCCGTGAGATCGCGAAGTCGGCGGCGGATGTGCTGTCGTCAACGGTCGACGCGATCCGCGAACGATTGGAGACCGCTCGGGCCGCCGAACAGACGACGGCCGGTCGTAGGAGCGCGCTGACCGATCTCGAAGAGCGGTTCGAAGGGTACGCCTCGGGCGCTCGTTCGTTGCTCGGTGGGTCGAAGCAGGTGCGCGGAGTGTACGGCGCGCTGCCACAGGTGCTGGAGTCGGTCGATCGGCGCTTTGAAAAAGCGCTCGACCGTTACCTGGAGAGCCTCGGCCATGGACTGTTGGCGAAGGACCAGAAATCGGCGTTGGCGGCGGCCGAGCAGCTCGATGGAAACAATGCCGGCAGGGCCGATTTCCTGATCCCGGAGCTCATCAGTGCGGAGGATCCGCCATCTATCCCCGATGCCGCCGCAGCGCTCGTGTTGGCGCGTGGCTCGGATGTTGTCCGTTGGACCGGTCATCGCAAGCTACCCGAACGATTCGAGCCGCTGTTTCACCGATTGCTGATCGTCGCCAACGTGGGGGCGTGTTTTGGTTGTCGCTCAGCGCTCCATGGTCACCCACGGGCGGCTGGCTATTACACGATCGCCGGAGTGGACGGCACGCTGTTGGAGCCGATTGGCCGTTGGCGCACGGCCGGGCCCGAAAACGGTCACGGGTTGTTGTCCCGCCGTCGGCAGTTGGCCGAAGCCGAAACCGAGTTCGAGGCGCGGCGGGCGGATGTCGCCGAGCTGACCGAAGAACTCGGGCGAGCCGATCACGGGCTGGCGGAAAACAAAGCTGCCATCAGTGCGGCCGGCGACGAGTGGCGCCAGGCAGACGGATTGTTTTGGGCTGGGCGCGAAGCGTTGGCGGCAGCCGAAGAAGCAGCCACGCACGCCGCCCGCCGGCGGGCCGAGCTCGAAGCCGAGATCGGCGAGCAGAAAGCGGCTCGCGATCGCGCCAATCAGGCACAGGAGGTGGTGGCGAAAACCCATGCCGAGCTAACGGTCGATGCGCAGCGCGCGACTGAGCGGCTAACTGCCGTTCGCACGGCGCTCGAGCGGTACGATGAAGTCCGCACCGAACGGCTTTCGGCGCGACACGCGGTCGAACTCGAGCGGACCGCCTCGGAAGCCGATCTGAGGGTCGTCGAGAGGGAGCTCGAGCACCTGGGTGCCACCGAATCGGCGCTCGAGGAAGCGCGCGGCGGTCGAGCCGGCGAACGCACCCGGCTCGAGGAGGAGTGCACACGCATCGCAGCCGAGGCTGAGACCTCGGGCGCGGAGATCGAGGGACTTTATGTCGAGCTCGAGACGGTCGAGATCGCGTCGCGCGGACATAGCGAGACACTGGCGGCGATCGAGGAAAAACGGTCGGGGCACGACAGCGAGCTGAGAGGTCTGCGGCGTGAGCACGACGCGGCAATCGAGCGGCGTCACCAATGTGAGTTGACGCTTCAAGAGATCGAGCACCGTCGGCAGACGATAGCGGGTCATATCCAGGAGACGTACGAGACCGACTTGGCGTCGCTTGTCGCCGAGCACCCGCTCGAAGACGACGAGAAGACGGTAGAGCTGGACGAGTTGAAGACCCGGCTTGAGGCGGTCCGTCGCAAGCGCGCCAACCTGGGCCCGGTCAACATGTTGGCGGTCGAGGAGTTCGAGCGGGAATCCGAGCGGCTCGAGTTTCTGGTCAAGCAAAGGGACGATCTGTTGGTCGCGCGGCGCCAGCTCGAGGATGCGATCCGCAAGATAAATCGCACCGCGTGCGAACTGTTCGTGGAAACGTTCGGCAAGGTCAAGGATAGCTTCGACGACACGTTCCAGACGTTGTTCGAGGGTGGGTTCGCGGAAATCCATTTGGAGGACCCCGACGATCCACTCGAGACACCGATCCAGATCGTGGCCAGCCCGCGCGGCAAGCGCGTCCACTCGATCAATTTGCTGTCCGGTGGCGAGCGCGCTCTCACCGCTCTGGCGCTGCTGTTCGCGATCTATCGAGTCAAACCGAGTCCGTTCTGCATATTGGACGAGGTTGACGCGCCGCTCGACGATGCCAACGTCAGCCGCTTCCTACAGATGATTCGCCATTTCAGCGACGAAAGTCAGTTCATCATCATCACTCACAACAAGCGGACGATGGAGGCAGCGGATTATCTGTACGGCGTGACAATGGAAGAGCCGGGAATCTCGGCGCTCGTTTCGGTATCGCTGGACGGTGCGAGGCAGACGGTCGATGAACCGATCGAGGAACCCGCGCCCGAAGAGGCGCTGCTAGCGGCCGGCTAGCTGGCTAGCTCGAACCCGACGACGATGAGCGCGAGTCGGCGGGTACCCGTTCGGCCGCGATGTCGCCGAGCAGTGGCAATGCCGACCAGTGACCCCGCAGGGCTCGCCATGTCAAGAACAGCGTCGCGATTACCCACAACCCAACAGCGCCCAGAGTTAACATGAAACCGATGACCGGAACCCGCTCCAGGGCGAGGATCGCGAGCACCAGGGTGACGCCGAGCAGAATCGACTGCCAGGCGTGAAAGCGGACGAACGGTTGGCGCCACCCAACTACCAGGCAGACTATGCCGCTGGCGGTGCTGAACGGATAGGCTAGCGCCGCCGTCCGGTTAGCGGGTGAGGAGTCGGTCTCGGTCACTGGGCCTCTGGGGTGCTGTATCCCGGGTCCTTCCGGTTGACGACCTTGTGGGCGGCGGTCAGATTCGGGTCCGACACAGCCAAAATCACTGTTCTCGGCAACCTCGACAAGGCGCATGAACGAAGAGTCGATCACCGAAACGATCTCTGAGGAAGAGACGCTCGCCCAGTTAGCGAGGGTTGTCCAGCTAAAGGACCGACAGCGGTTGGAGAGCGTCTATGTGTTCGACCTGGTCGTGAGGCGTGAGACGGCGTTCTCGCTAGCGCTGGTCACCAAGCGCATCGACGATGAGCGACTTGAGATGGTCGCCATCGGTGAGCGCGCTGTTGGTGCGGCCACACCGGCCAGGGACTTCGTCCGACGGGCCCGCTTTCCAGCTGATATCCTGCCGCTGATTCTGGAGGAGTTTATCGATCGGTGCGGTGTCGAGGGTGCGTCGTACAGGGAAGTGCATATCGAGAACAAGAGCCCATCCGAACAGCTCTCGGAGCTGGCAGCGCTGGTATTGCCCCGTCCGGATGTCGAACCGTCTCCTACTCCGTGAGTGCGCGCACCGGGCGCCGTCCCGGAGTTGATCGTTTTCGCGAGTTTCTAGACGAGTACAACCATCCGGTCACCCCGCAACGTTTACGGGTCGCCGAGATCCTGTTCGGAACCCATGACCACATATCGGCGGACGAGATCGTCCAGCGGTTGAGGGTTGGCAGGAACACGGTCGGAAAGGCAACGGTATACCGAACGCTCGACCTGCTGTTGAAGGCCGGGCTCATTCGAGAGCATGACTTTGGGGAAGGGTTCCGTCGCTATGAGCCGTGTCCGGCACGTCCGCATCACGAGCACTTGGTGTGCACTCGCTGCGGCAAGGTGATCGAGTTCGAGTCGGCGGAGTTCGAGCGACTGCAAGCGGACGTTGCGAGTCTGCACCGATTCCAGCCTTCCCATCACAAGGTGGAGATCTACGGCCGGTGCGAAGAATGCCACAACTGAGCAGGATCGCGATCCTCTGTGCGCTGCTGTCCACCGTTCCGGCCACTGCCGGGGCCCAGAAGCTCACCATGTCGGCCAACTCGCTGATTGCACACGACGCGAATGAGGTTTTTCTCAG
This sequence comes from Gemmatimonadota bacterium, assembly GCA_030641505.1. Lineage (GTDB taxonomy): Bacteria > Gemmatimonadota > Gemmatimonadetes > JACCXV01 > JAHWKZ01 > CAMYLR01. The sequence goes on from DAOWHI010000037.1 coordinate 14,120, forward strand.
AGTCTCCAACCGCGGCGGATTTGGGCTCGCCCTGGGTGACGCCGATGTGGGCAACTTTCCGACCGGCACTCTCAACCGGTACATCTTCGGCGCCGGACTGTGGATCGGCGGCATCGGCGACGTGGATAACGACGGGCAGCCAGATCAGATAACGACGATCGGCTACAATCCGACGAACCTGGCGGACATCGAGTGGGTCGAGGGTGCGGTCGGGTTTGGACGCAACGATCCCCGGTTCCGGGTGCTCGATTCGACGAATCCCGATGATCAAGACGACTTTCCCGCTACGCCGGTCGCCACCGAGGAGCTGTTCACCGTCTACGGCGATCGATTCAGCACGTTTGGAAGCGGCCAGTCGTCCGTGCCGCTCGGCGTCGAGGTGCGGCAACGATCGTTCGCGTTCATCGAAGCCGACCTCGACACAGCCGTGATCTTCCAATGGGATTTCTTGAATATCTCGGATCAGATTCGGGACACCGGGTACACGATCGAAGATTTGTGGACCGGGATCATGCTCGACCCTGATGTTCAGGTCTCGCCCGTCGGTAGCGTGCTCGACGACACGGCAGCGCCGCTAGCGGTCGACGGGGAAGAGGTCTTGCTCATCTGGGATAGCGACTTCTCGGAGCCCGGTTTCGAGGGTGCGCCTGGGTTTATGGCCGTGGTGCCACTCGTGAATCCCGGCGGGCAGACCACGATTACCCAGCTGACATCGCAGTTTGGTGCCAACGTGCTGATCGTCCCCACGACCGACTCCAACCAGTACGAGACGCTGGCGGGTATCGCTCCTCGTGAACCGACGATCGTCGAGCCGGGTTTCGATCTGCGCGCGTTGATTGGCTGGGGCGCGATCGATCTCGCGCCGGGTGCGGTTCACCGCACGGCGGCGGCTTTCGTATGGGCCGACGCGAGCGGGGATCCGCCGCCGTTGTTATCACCGCTCGACCCGACGCTCGATCAAGACCTGCCGTTGCTCGCTGATCTGGTCGCGGCGGTCCGATCGGTGCGGCAGGCCTACGATCAGCGGTTAGCCGGGCTGGCGGCGCTGCTCGACTTTCCGGGAGAGCCGACGCCCGGCCCCGGCCCAGGGTTCGGCGAGCCCGGCGTGGTGCTCCAAAACTTTCCCAACCCGTTCACCGATCAGACGACGATCCAGTATTCGATCATCGACGCGGGAGACGTGGAGCTCAAAGTGTTCAATATCATCGGTCGCGAGGTCACCACGTTGGCCGACGGACCCTTGGAGCCTGGCGAGTACACTGCCATCTGGGATGGTCGATCGATCTCGGGGGTCGACGTTCCGGCCGGGGTCTACGTGATCCAGCTCGTCACGCCGGCGGGCACATCATCCGTACGCGCCCTCAAGTCACGATGATCCTTGCAACGTCAACCGGAGGCGGAGAGATTCGGGGTTCAATGCGAACAGCCATCCTTTTATCCATGACGGCACTGGTCCTCGTCGCGCTGGTGGCTCCGGCGCCCGCGCTGGGTCAGGACGTGAGCGACGAGAACGGCGGTCTGATTGGGCTGACGCTCCCACTCGGTGCGCGGCCGCTCGGTCAAGGTCGTGCCGTTGCGGCGGTTCGGGGGGAGCTCCAGGGGGTCCCGTACAACCCAGCCACCCAGAGCGGAATCGAGGTCGGCGCCCTCACCTACAGCCGGTTCGAAGGCGCGGATCTGGCGGATCTCAACAGCAACTACATAGCCGGTGCCTACGCCGCGACCTGGGGGACGATCGGCGGCCACTTCGTGTATCACGATTTCGGAAGCGTGCCGTTGACCGACACGTCGCCAACACCTGTCGGCAACGTCGATCTCAGCGAGTCGGTGATCGGCGTCACCTACACCAATCGCTGGCGGGACGAGCTCGACTACGGGGTCACGCTCAAGTGGTAC